>NZ_CEYNZH010000058.1:0-22632 GCF_982874595.1 Oceanospirillum sp.
GTCTGTCTCCAGCTGCGTAAAGTTAAACGGCTCACCATGACAAGTGCCGCCAAAACGCTGCTGAAGCTCAGAGAATGAGAGCGCTCGCATCATGATTTAACCGCTCCTTTTTTAGACTGGGACAGGGACTCGGATCGGGTATCCGGCGTATTTTTATCGGCGCTGTACGTATCAAGAGCCAACATCGCCTGCTCAACATCATCGAAATGATGACGTTCACCCTGTACTTCCTGATAGGTTTCGTGACCTTTACCGGCGATCAGAATGACATCGTCAGGATTCGCCTGAGCAATCGCCTGACGGATCGCTTCTGCCCGATCAACATCCGATAAGGCTGCAGGTTTTAACAAGCCCTGCTTAACCTGATCCAGAATATGAGCCGGATCTTCAGTGCGGGGATTGTCACTGGTGACAACCACGTTATCAGCCATTCGGGATGCGACCTCAGCCATAAGCGGGCGCTTACCTGCATCACGATCACCACCACAACCAAAGACACACCAGAGAAGCCCCTGAATATGTTCTTTCACCGCAAGCAGCGCATTTTCCAGCGCATCCGGCGTATGCGCATAATCGACAACCACCTGCGGCTTATGATCCGGATTCTGTGATCCTGATACCCGCTGCATACGCCCTGCTACCGGCTGAACAACCTCTAGCCGGGAGATAACCGCTTCGGCCTCAAATCCCATCGCCAGCAAAGTCGCTGCCGCGGCCAGAGCATTGGCAACATTAAACCGGCCCAACAAGGGCAGCTGAAGATCAAAACGTCCCCAACGACCATCCAGAGTTAAAGCAAAGCCCAGAGGGTTCGCCATACAGGATGCGCAATAAAAATCCGCGGTATTATCGGTGAGGCTGTAGCGAACAATCTGCGCCTGACGATTAGAGGCCTCAATCTGACGTATCAGCTCGGCACTGTAGCCGTCATCAGCATTGATCACGGCATAGCGAATAGGATACTGGGTAAAAAGATGAGATTTGGCTTCCCCATAGGCCGCCATAGTACCGTGATAGTCCAGATGGTCACGGCTCAGGTTGGTAAAGACACCAACTTCAAAGGGCACTCCAGCGGTACGGTGCTGATCCAGAGCATGGGAGGACACCTCCATCGCCTGATAACAGAAACCATCCTCTTTCAGTTCAGCCATCACTTTATGCAGCTGAACCAGATCCGGCGTGGTGTGGGTTGCCGTTTTCAGATCATTCAGCGCGCCAATACCCACCGTACCGATCACAGCCGCTTTCTGCTTAAGCCCTTCGAGCATACAGGCCAGATAGTGACTGACCGACGTTTTGCCGTTGGTACCTGTGATTCCGATCAGGTGCAGGTCTGAATCATTTAACTCACCGGCAGCTCCCAGCCATGCCCCTAACCGCTGACGTAGATGATTCAGAGCAACAACGGGGACCTGATCAACCTCATAAAGCTCATCGTTATCAGATTCCAGCAGAACCAACCCGGCTCCTCTGGCGATTGCCTGAGGAATAAAATCATGCCCTCTGTGGGATACACCATTAAGTGCGACAAAGACATCATCGGATGAAATCTGCCGGGAGTCGATACAAAGTACACCCTGCACATCAGTCAGAGCCTTTATCTTAGGGAAGCACTCCGTCACTTGGTTGATTACAAAGGTAACAAAACGATCACGGCTCATTTGCGACCTCTTCAGCAATCTTATCCGGTGGTACATTGAGATAGCGCAGGGCATTGCCCATGATGCGACTGAAAATAGGCGCGGCAACTTCACCACCGTGATACTCGCGACCGGACGGGCTATCCACCCACACAATCGCAACGACCTTAGGATCAGAAACAGGGGCTATACCTGCAAAGACCGCCATATATTCATACTCATAGCCTGTAGCACCTACTTTGTGCACGGTACCGGTCTTACCAGCAACCCGATAACCGGGAATCGCCGCACGGGTTCCGGTACCACCGGGCAAGGTAACCGTTTCCATCATCTCGACAACACGGTTCGCTGTGGATTCGGGCAAAATCTGCTCATCCGGCAAGGTATCAGCGCCCTTAATCAGGGAGACATATTTCTTCAGGCCATGATTTGCCAAGACCTGATAAGCCTGAGCAAGTTGCAGAGAGGTCACCGCAAGACCATAGCCATAAGCCATGGTGGCAATTTTAGCTTTTTGACCTTCACGGGGAGCCGTCAGACTCCCGACCGCCTCTCCAGGAAAACCGATACCGGTGCCCTGCCCCAGCCCCATCTGCTGCAGATAAGACCAGACAGTATCAATCGGCATCGACAGAGCGATTTTCGCCACGCCAACGTTGCTGGATTTAGTAATAATGGTGGTCAGATCCAGATTCCCGTAGTTCCTAAAATCACGAATACTCTGATTGCCGAGTCGCAGATAACCCGGACTGGTATCCACCACATCATCCGCTTTGTAGTGACCACTGGCGATGGCAGAAGCCACAGTTAACGGTTTAATCGGTGAGCCGGGCTCAAACAGATCAATCAGAGCGCGGTTGCGTAGCGCTCTCAAATCCAACGAACTTCGATCATTTGGGTTATAGGAAGGCTGATTCACCATCGCAAGAACCTCCCCGGTCTCAGCATCCAACAGAAGTACCGACCCCGACTTAGCACCGTGCTGATCAACGGCTGCCTTCAATTCACGATAGGCCATAAACTGCAGTTTCAGGTCAATCGTCAGCCGAATATTCTGTCCCGGTTCCGGTTGTTTAAGAACCTGAAGATCCCGAAACACATGACCTCGACGGTCTTTAAGTACCCGCTTCTCACCCGGCTCTCCTTTAAGGGCAGCATCAAAGGCAAGCTCAATACCTTCCTGCCCCTTATCATCAATATTGGTAAAACCGACCAGATGCGCAGCCATCTCATGCGCAGGATAGTAACGCTTGTATTCCGGTTGCCCGTAAACACCGGAAATTTTCAGATCTAACGCCAGATTGGCCTGATCAGGGATCATATGGCGACGCAGATAAATAAACCCTTTCCCCTCAGCATCACGCATTTTTTTCTTCAGGGCGGCAACCGGCATTTCCAATACAGCAGCCAGATCAACCAACTGCTCCTCAGTCGCGTCAAAATGCTTGGGATTTGCCCAGAGTGTGGTAACCGGTGTGCTGACAGCCAAGGGTTCACCATTGCGATCCTGAATCATGCCCCGATAGCCGGGTATAAGCTCATTACGCACACTTCGGGCATCGCCTTGCTCCTGCAAAAACTCACGGTCAGCAATATGGAGGTGCACCATTCGCCCCGCCAACAGCAAAGCAGCGGCCAGAAGCACGATCAGAGCAATAGGGTAACGCCAGCCAATAAGAGCGGATTCTTTTCTGCGATCCATCAGTCAGCCGTCCCGGAAGAGTTCGCTGGGTCTTGAGAAGACTGATTGCGAATTTGAATCGATAAAGCATGCTCTGCATTCAAACGGGCAGCATCCAGAACATGAATATTTTCGGGTTGAATCAACTGCATCTGCAGCGACTCGCGGGCAAGAGCTTCAATACGACTTGGCGACGCCAGAGTACTGCGTTCAAGCAATAACTGCCCCCACTCAACATCGTAGTAACGCTGCTGTTTTTCCAGCATTTGCAATTCAGCATAAGCAAGGCGATTTTCATACGCCGCATAAACAACCAAAAGCGCTGAAATCAGGGTTAGCAGACTGAAGCCGATAAAAAGACGGGCAGAATAGGAGAGTGAGCCCGGCAGCAGCGCCGCCAGCTCAGAACGAATCTGTATATAAAGGGATTGAGCGGGCAAGGGGCGACGGGTCGCGCCCTTACCTGATACGTCATGTCTTGATGCTACTGGTTCCGGACTCATAGCATTCGCAGCTCTCTTCACTCGATTCCTGACAATTCCAAAACAGTTGCGTCAGTGCGACTAGGCCACACGTTCAGCGACCCGCATCACCGCACTGCGGGAACGCGGATTAGCCTGAACTTCCTGCTTGGAGGGTTTAATTGCTTTACTTAACAGCTTCAGTCGGATATTCAGCTGTTCCTGAGTAAAGGGCACCCCCGGAGGCAAATGGGTGTCACCTTTAGCCATATCACGCATAAAGCGTTTGACCAAACGATCTTCCAGAGAGTGAAAACTGATCACCACCAGACGCCCGCCAATCTTCAGCAGATCCAGTGACTGTTTTAGACAGATCTCAAGATCTTCCAGCTCACGGTTGATATGGATACGGATTCCCTGAAACGCACGGGTTGCCGGATGCTTACCTTTTTCCCAGGCCGGATTGGCGTCTTTCACAATCTGCGCCAGACGTCCGGTACGGGTAATAGGCTCAATCTTACGCTCAGCGATGATAGCGCGTGCCATACGACGGGCGAAACGCTCTTCACCGTAATCTTTCATCACACGAATCAGCTCAGCTTCCGATGCGGAGTTCACCCAATCGGCTGCCGACTCACCGGCATCCGGGTTCATACGCATATCCAGCGGGCCATCGTTCATAAAACTGAAACCACGCTCCGGATCATCCAGCTGCGGCGAGGAGACCCCCAGATCCAGCAGGATACCATCCAGCTGGCCGGCAACACCTTCCTGAGCGGCAAACTGATCCAGCTCAGCAAAGGAGCCACGGAAGACTTTGAAACGACTGTCTTCGCCTTCCAGAACCTTAGCGGTTTCCAGAGCACGGGGGTCTTTGTCGATACCGTAAAGCTTTCCCTGCTCGTCGAGATTCTCTAAAACGAGACGCGAGTGGCCGCCCCGACCAAAAGTGCCATCTACATAGGTGCCGGATGGCGTGTGAACCAAAGCCTCTACGGCTTCATTCAACAAAACGGTCAGGTGCTGAAAAGCTTGAGTCATGATGAGATCTGATTATTGATTTGCGGTTAAACCGGATCAGAGCCCGTCAGACAAGTGTCTGACGGGCTCTGTAAATGATGTGGAGTCGGCCGATAAGCCGGGTTCTGTCGTAGACAGTCATTCATCTAGGGCCAGCGTTGCCACTGGCCTCAAGCAACCTACCCGAACCCAGTGCGGGCCGCACCTGTAGGGTTCCTATTTGGTCTTGCTCCGAGTGGGGTTTACCATGCCATGAACTGTTGCCAGTCATGCGGTGCGCTCTTACCGCACCCTTTCACCCTTACCTGTGCTCCCGAAGAAGCCATCGGCGGTCTGCTCTCTGCTGCACTTTCCGTAGGCTCGCGCCCCCCAGGCGTTACCTGGCACTCTGCCCTATGGAGCCCGGACTTTCCTCCCCTTTTACAGCAAGCTGTAAAAGCAGCGACTGCCTGGCCAACTCCAAGCGAGCTAGGATATAAGGATCACTGTCGACAGACAACCTGTTTTTACCTAAAAACAGGTGGAAAAGCCCTCAAAAACCAAAGACCTGGCAACATCAGCCCAAAACGCTTTGGTACCGGAAAAATACAACTTTCAGCCGGTAGCTGACAGCCTTTAAAAACAGGATCTTAATCCGCTTTTTGCAGCTCCAGAGCCTGCTGGTAAAGCGCGTTCTTTTTCTGGCCGGTGATTTTGGCACACAAGGCAGCCGCCTGCTTAACCGGCAGTTCAGCCAGCAGCACTTTCAGCACCTTCTCAGCCGAGACCGCAGCAGCCTCTCCATCTTCTTTTTCCGGCGCTCCGGCAACCACCAGAACAAATTCACCCCGCTGCTGATTCGCATCCCCCTGCATCCACTCTAACGTCTGCGCCAGAGAACCGGTATAGAAAGTTTCAAAGGTCTTGGTAATCTCGCGGGCAACGGTGATCTGACGATCAGCACCGAAGACTTCAGCCATATCGGTCAGAGAATCGACGATCCGGTGCGGAGACTCATAAAACACCAGCGTTCGAGTCTCATCTTCTACCTTCTGCAGTTGTTTTTTACGGCCACTGCTTTTGGCGGGCAGAAAGCCCTCAAAACAGAACCGATCCGTTGGCATCGCCGCTGCAGATAACGCGGTCACCAGCGCACAAGGCCCCGGCACAGGAACCACTTTGAAGCCCGCCTCCCTGACCGCCTGCACCACATGAAAGCCCGGATCAGAGATCAGCGGCGTCCCGGCATCAGAGACCAGAGCAATACTTTGACCGGCAGACAGCTCAGCAATCACCTTTTCGATGCGCTGTTGTTCATTATGGTCATGCACCGAAAACAGAGGTTTGTTGATGGTGAAATGCATCAGCAGCTGACGGGTATGCCGGGTATCTTCTGCAGCAATCAGATCAACAGAACGCAGAACGCTCAAAGCGCGCTCAGAAATATCGGCAAGATTACCAATCGGCGTAGCAACCACGTACAATACGGACTCGGACATCCTGACACCTTGTTTTGTCGGTTAAAAAAATCGATAAAAATCGTTAGAAAACATACAGAAAGATCAGACTGGCAAGTGCTAAAGAGCATGTCGCTCACTGCCTACTGAACAATTTTCCGGTACTGATACTGTTAACAGCCGGTTCAACCAAGACGATCTTGTGAATAGACGATCCTGAAATAAGAGTTTGATTATGCCTGCTCGTGAACAGCAAAACTGCAATCCAAACCTTAAAAAAACATTGAAAATGCATCGCTGGATGGCTATCCCAGTGATTGCCATTCTCGCAGCCTGTGGCGGCGGTACCCAGAAACCTCAGACTGATGGCGATTTATCGGCCACTGAGAGTCGCGAGACAAAACTGTCCGCAGAAGACCTGCTGTTACTGGCCCAGCAATCCAGTTTTGACCAAGCCCAAGTTTATCAATTACGGGCGGCCGAGATTCTAGCACAGGAAGGCAAGCCGGACGCAGCCCTGCGCTTATTAGCCAAGATCCACGCTTATCGCTTGCCATTTACGCTTCAGAAACGCTTTGTATTTCTGTCCGCAGAACTCAGTCTGGGCACAGGCGAAGGCTGGCAAGCGCTTATCGCACTAAACAATACCGGCAACCTCATCTATGACCGCCTTTCACCAAGCGAACAAATGTCACTAACTGCGTATCGTGCTCACGCTTATGGCATCCTGGGCTACCACGAAGCCAGTGCCCGGGAATATCTGTTACTGGCCCGCCAGCAAACCGGTTTGCCGGCACAGCAAGCTTACGAGCAACTCTGGCAAGCTCTGCTGAACATCACTCTTAACGATATCCGCTCCCTAATGGATACCGAAGAAGATGAAGAGTTAAAAGGCTGGCTGGATCTTGCCAGGGTCCGCAAGGAAGCAGCTAACAATCTCGACCAATTTAATGCTGAACTGAGTCGTTGGTTACGGCACTGGAGCGACCACCCGGGGGCGCTATCCTTACCACGAGATATGGCTTTTCTGGTTGAGATCAGCCGTAACCCGATACAGCACATAGCGGTATTCTTACCTCAATCTGGCTCATTGGCACGCGCAGGCAACGCTATTCGCGATGGCATCGTGGCCGCAGCAATCGATGCCCGCGCACAATCAGCAGCCACACCTAAACTGAGCTTCTATGACAGCAATGCCATGAGCCTTGATGAACTGTATCGCGCCGCAATGGCTGCCGGGGCAGAAGTCGCCATTGGCCCGCTTTCAAAGAGCAAAGTGACCGAGCTTCAGGAGCGCAGCGCCCTCGCCCTGCCAACCCTCGCTCTGAACTACGGAACGGGTGACGAAACAGAAAACAGCCAACTCTTCCAATACGCTATTTCAGCAGAAGATGAAGCGACACAGGCCGCAAAAACTGCTTGGCAGGATGGGAAAAAACGCGCTTTGACGCTAACGCCATCCAGCGATTGGGGAGGTCGCGCGCTAACCGCATTTGAAACCACTTGGTCGGAACAGGGCGGAACCGTCGCAGAAACAGCCATGTACTCCGGCAAAACCAATTTAGGACTCAGCATTGAGAAAATGCTAGAGGTTGATAAAAGCGAGCGTCGCTGGCGTCGTATGAGTCAGATCCTGGATCAGAAAGTAGAATTCGAACCCCGTCGTCGACAGGACATCGATATGATGTTTCTGGTCGCTACGCCAGCAACAGCCCGCCAGGTAAAACCGGCACTGGCATTCTATTACGCGGCCGGCCTTCCGGTTTATGCAACCTCCCACCTGTACAACGGCAAAGCATCGCCATCAAGGGATCAGGATCTGAATGGTATCAATTTCTGTGACATTCCGTGGTTTCTGGAAAATGATTCCAGCCTGAAACGCCAGATCGATAAGTCCTGGCCAGATGAAACAAACCGTTATGGTCGCCTTTTTGCCATGGGCACTGATGCGCTTCAACTAGCCGGACGACTGCGTATGCTGCAGGCACTGCCAGACAGCAAAGTTTATGGCGCAACCGGAGCTCTTTCTATGCAGACGAATCAGATGATTCAGCGCCAACTGGAATGGGCTACCTTCGTTAATGGCCGACCAGTTATGCGCCAACACCTGGCAACACCCGCAGCGGCCAAAAGCGGCAGCTAAACCCGTAATCAAAGACCAGAACAGAACACCAGCAAGGATGCTGAGAATGACATCACCCACACAGAAAGTCGGCTATAAAGCGGAAGAAGCTGCTGAAGCCTATCTTGAATCACAAGGGCTTAAGGCAGTGGAACGCAATGTTCACTTTAAGACCGGGGAACTGGATCTGGTGATGAAGGACAAGGATACTCTGGTGTTTGTTGAGGTGCGTTACCGTAAAAACAAAAGATTTGGCAGCCCTGCGGAGACCGTAACCCGCAGCAAGCAGGAGAAACTGGTACGCACAGCCCTGCTATATTGCCAAAAGCACAATATTACATCTCCCTGGCGTATCGATGTTGTCGCTATCAACGACATTCAGAGCAGCCATGAAAAGGAGATCAGCTGGATACCTTCAGCGGTTACAGCCTGAATTTTGAGAACAGACCATGGATTTACAAGATCGGATCATTGCCAATTTTCACAGCAGTATCGACTCTCAGGCGACCGCCAGTGAGATGCTGCCCCCGCTCCTTGAGCATGCCAGCGCCCTGATTGTGAACTGCCTGATCAGCGATAATAAGATATTAACCTGCGGCAATGGTGGCTCTGCAGCCCTGGCTCAGCATTTTGCCTCAGAAATGCTCAACCGCTATGAAAAAGATCGCCCCAGCCTGCCTGCAATGGCACTTTCAACAGACAGCTCAACGCTGACGGCTATTGCCAATAGCGGAAGCTTCAATGAAATCTTCTCCAAGCAGGTGCTGGCCCTTGGTCAACCAGGAGATATTCTTCTGGTGATCACATCCAGCTGCAAGTCTAACAATGTGGTTCAGGCGGTTCAGGCAGCCCATGAGCGCGGCCTGACGGTCATCGCGCTAACGGGCGGAGATGGCGGTGATGTCGCTTCGCTTCTCAGCAGCGAAGATTTTGAGATAAGAGCACCTGCTGATCAGCCCAGCAGAATTCAGGAAGTTCAACTGCTGGCGATGCACTGCCTGTGCGATCTGATTGACTATCAGCTCTTTGGGGCGATGGAAGGCTAAACCTGAGAAATTTTCTGGCTCTGGGGTTTTCGGGCTGCGAATCCTGCTTGTGACAAGCATTCGGCCCAGTGCAGCAATGTTCAAACATAAAAACACTGAATTTCAGACATAAAAAAGGCGTCTTACGACGCCTTTTTCAGATCATCCGATGACGACTTCACTGCGCTACTTAACCACGCGCAGTGAAGGTCGTTTAGTCTCGGACTCTTTCTCTTCCTTAACCGGCTCTGGTTCGGCATCAACCGCCACAGGGCCTTTAGGTTCGGGATCCGGCAATTCAGGCTCATGGCCGAAAGCCATTCCCTGTCCGTTCTCTTTCGCATAGATGGCCAATACAGCAGCAACCGGTACATAAACCTGTTGCGGCACACCGCCAAAGCGCGCAGAAAAGGCAACGGCTTCATTTGAGATATCCAGTTCGCGTACCGCACTCATGGCAATATTCAGCACAATCTGACCATCATGAATATGCTGGGAAGGCACCATCACATTTTCGATGGTGGCATCGACAGCCAGATAAGGTGTCAGATCGTTATCAGCTAACCATTCGTACAATGCACGAATCAGATACGGACGACTGGAAGACATATCAGACCCAATTACAGACGCATCTCACGTTCAGCTTCAGACAGACTCGCCTGGAACGCTTCACGGTTAAAGAGACGGTTATTCATGTATGACAGTAGCGGTTGAACCTGTTTCTCAGGTAGTTCAATACCCAGAGCCGGCAAACGCCACAGAATCGGAGCAATGCAGCAGTCAACGATAGTGAACTCTTCGCTCATAAAGTATGGTAGCTCTTCAAAAATCGGGCTGATACCAACCAGACCTTCGCGCAACTCTTTACGAGCTTGCTCAACTGCTTTTTCATCTTTATTTGCTGTGATGATATCAACATGCACACACCATTCGCGTTGAATACGATGCATCCACAGACGGCTTTGCGCACGGGCAACAGGGTAAACCGGTAGTAATGGCGGATGCGGGAAACGCTCATCCAGATACTCCATCATTACATTCGGCTCATACAAAACCAGATCACGATCGACCAGCGTGGGCAGGCTGTTGTATGGATTGATATCGGCCAGCTCGGCAGGCTTATTGGCTTCAAGGCAATCCAGAATATCTACAGCAACTCCCTTTTCTGCTAGCACAATACGTACACGATGGCTGTAATGATCTTCACCGTTGGAATAAAACGTCATCGAAGAACGCTTGGCTGCTACACCCATTGTCTAACCCCTATCAAATTTTCAGGCCCATAATGAAAGCATAACTTTGCTCTCTGAGCAAAAAAAGCGCGCAACCGCAAAGGGCTGCACGCTCTTGTCATCAATGGCTAACGATTAGTGAATATCGCGCCAGTACTCTTTCTTCAGCAGATATGCGAAGAAGAACAGAATTACGATGAAACCCAGCACCCATGGAGCGATGCGGTTGCTTTCCAATTTGGAAGGCTCGCCAGCATACACCAGGAAGTTTGTCAGGTCGTAGACAGCTTTATCAAATTCTGCCTTGCTCATCGCACCCTCTTTGGTGATTTTCAGGCAGCTTTCGCCAACCTGATTACCCGTCAGAGGATCAACTTCTGCAACGTGATGGTTAGGATCACAAACTTTTTCCTGAATACCCTGCAGAGAAGCCAGAACGTTTGGCATGCCTACATCAGGGAATACAGTATTGTTAACACCCCACGGACGACTTTCGTCAACGTAGAAGCTACGCAGGTAAGTGTAGATCCAGTCAGCACCACGCAGACGGGCTTCCAGACTCAGATCCGGAGGAGCCGCGCCAAACCATACTGCCGCATCCTCTTTCTGCATAGCGATACGCATCTGATCGTTATACTTCAGAGAGCTGCTGAAAATCAGGTTTTCTTCGATCACATCCTGAGGAATACCAAGGTCTTCAGCAGTACGTGCGAAACGCTGGAACTGAGCAGAGTGACAACCCATGCAATAGTTCACAAACAGTTTTGCACCATTCTGCAGAGACGCTTTGTCATACAGATCAGGTTCCATTTTATCCAGGTGAACATTACCGCCACCTGCTGCAAGCGCCGTAAACGGTACCAGCGCTAAAATCAGTGCAATCAGTTGCTTTTTCATTAGCCTGTCACCCTCTCTGGCACTGGTTTAGTGGATTCAAACTTGGTGTACCAAGGCATCAGAATGAAGTACAGGAAGTAGATCGCTGTACACAGCTGCGCCAGAGCAGTACGGCCCGGAGTAGAAGGCAGCGCACCCAGAACACCCAGAATTACGAAGCTGATTGCAAACAGAAGCAGGAATACTTTACTGATCCAGCCTTTGTAACGCATAGAGCGTACAGGGCTCTTGTCCAGCCAAGGCAGAACAAACAGGATCGCAATCGCAGCACCCATTACAACCACACCCCAGAACTTAGCGTCTAAGCCAAACATCGGGAAGGTGATCGCACGCAGCATTGCGTAGAACGGCGTGAAGTACCAAACCGGGGCAATGTGAGCAGGCGTCTTCAACGGGTTAGCCGGCTCAAAGTTCGGCGCTTCGATGAAGTAACCACCCATAGTCGGTGCGTAGAAAATAATCGCACAGAACACGAACAGGAACACCGCTACGCCCACGATATCTTTCAGGGTGTAGTAAGGGTGGAATGGAATGCCGTCCAGCGGGATACCGTTCTCATCCTTGTGTTTCTTAATGTCGTTACCGTCCGGGTTGTTAGAGCCCACTTCGTGCAGAGCAATGATGTGCAGAACAACCAGAGCCAGCAGAACAATCGGCAGTGCAATAACGTGCAGCGCGAAGAAACGGTTCAGTGTGATACCAGAGATCAGGAAGTCACCACGTACCCACTGCGCCAGATCAGGACCAATGCCCGGAATCGCAGTGAACAGAGAGATAATAACCTGAGCACCCCAGTAAGACATCTGACCCCATGGCAGCAGATAGCCCATGAAAGCTTCAGCCATCAGAGCCAGATAGATCGCCATACCGAAGATCCAGATCAGCTCACGAGGGGCTTTATAGGAACCGTACATCATGCCACGGAACATGTGCAGATAAACAACCACGAAGAATGCGGAAGCACCCGTCGAGTGCATATAGCGCAGCAGCCAGCCGTATTCCACATCACGCATGATATATTCAACGGAAGCGAAAGCGCCTTCAGCACTCGGGTTGAAGCTCATGGTCAGCCAGATACCGGTCAGGATCTGGTTAACCAGCACCAGCAGTGCCAGAGAGCCGAAGAAATACCAAAAGTTGAAGTTCTTAGGAGCATAGTATTTGCTCAGGTGATCTTCCCACATCGCCGTAGCCGGGAAACGATCATCAATCCAGCCCATCAGGCCCGGATTACCTTTGTTACGGTTACCAGCCATTATGCTTTCTCCTGATCTACACCGATGACAATAGTGGTGTCTGACTCGTACTTGTACGGAGGAACCTCAAGGTTCACAGGAGCCGGAACACTCTTATAAACACGGCCAGCCAGGTCAAAACGGGAACCGTGACACGGACAGAAGAAGCCACCCAACCAGTCGTCACCCAGATCAGCAGGACCTACTTCCGGACGATAGGTAGGAGAACAACCCAAGTGAGTACAGATACCGATCATCACTGCATATTCTGGCTTGATAGAGCGCAGAACACCCGTTACGTACTCAGGTTGCTGTGGAACTGCAGATTGCGGATCCGCAACCTGGTCGTTCAGCTTCTCTAAGTTCGCAATCATCTCTGGCGTACGGTAAACAACCCATACAGGCTTACCACGCCATTCGACTGTCATTTGCTGACCCGGTTGCAGCTTTGAAATATCAGCTTTAACCGGAGCACCCGCCGCCCGTGCTTTCGCACTAGGGTTCCAGGATGCTACAAAGGGAACCGCTACCCCCACAACGCCCACTGCACCAACTGCAGATGTCGCGCCGAGAAGGAAACGGCGACGCCCTTTGTTTACGCCGTCATTACTCATCGTAAGGTCTCTCCCATCAACCAACCCGTTAAATTTCAAAGGGTTATGCAACTTAAATTAAGCAACTTAACCCGTTGCCATTTTTCACGGAAAATAAATGGCACAAATAGTAAAAAAATCAGCACCGCAACACAAGGAAATATACCCCTGTAAAAATAATGCCTTAGTTGCATAGCCCGGTGCGAAGGCAGCAAGGTTAAACCTTACTTTTAAACGCCGCTTGAGCCAGATCAACTTTGAGGTAGATAGTTGTGTTGCGGGCAAAAAAAACGCCCAGACGCAAGGGCCTGAGCGCTTTTTGATAACAAACCAATAAGGTCTGTAAGCGAATTAACGCTTGGAGAACTGCGGACGCTTACGTGCTTTACGCAGACCCACTTTCTTACGCTCAACTTTACGAGCGTCACGAGTCACGTAACCTGCTTCACGCAGAACTTTACGCAGAGTCTCGTCGTAATCCATCAGTGCACGGGTAACGCCCAGACGGATTGCACCAGCCTGACCGAAATCACCACCGCCTTTAACAGTGATATTCAGATCAAACTTTTCATTATTTTCAGTCAGCTCAAGCGGCTGACGCACAACGATACGTGCAGTAACACGACCGAAGTATTCATCCAGAGGCAGACCGTTTACAACGATGTTGCCAGAACCCGCGCGCATAAATACACGAGCTGTAGAGGTCTTACGACGACCGGTACCGTAATACTGAGTTGCAGACATGTTTATCTTCCTATTAAAGTTTCAGTTCTTGCGGCTGTTGTGCTGCGTGCGGGTGGTTTTCACCAGCATACACTTTCAGCTTCGCCTGCATTGCACGACCCAGCGGGCCTTTTGGAAGCATGCCTTTAACGGCCAGTTGGATAACACGCTCTGGAGCGTGATCGATCATCTGGTTGAAAGACATAGACTTAATACCGCCGATAAAACCGGTGTGACGGTAGTACATTTTGTCTTTTGCTTTGTTGCCAGTAACCTTCACTTTTTCAGCGTTAACAACAACGATGTAGTCACCGGTGTCAACGTGAGGAGTGTACTCAGGCTTGTGTTTACCGCGCAGGCGACGAGCCAGCTCAGTAGCCAAACGACCCAGGGTCAGACCTTCTGCGTCGACAACATACCAGTCGCGCTTTACTGTCTCTGGTTTTGCACTAAAAGTTTTCATAATTAATAGCCTATATCGGTCTTACGATCTGAGATTCATTCCCGTCCCGATGGACCAGTTGCCTATTTTTATTGGTTGCAGATCCGTTGCAACGTTCATTACCTTAAAAAAGGAGCGCGAAGTATAGCGACTTCACCGACCAAAGTTAAGCCCTTCGGCCAGTAAAAACTGCAAATAATTCGCTAACGCTTCTTTAAAATTAAACCGCCATAAAAGATGAATTACGGGCGATGCTCCCGAGCCAGATACTCATGGGACTGCATCTCGAGCAAACGGGATACCGTACGATCAAACTCAAAGCTCAGGTTTCCCCCGAGGTACAAATCCGGAATGCCGGCTTCAGCAGAGATAATCAGTTTGACATTACGATCATAAAACTCATCCACCAGATTAATAAACCGGCGGGCCTGATCATCGGTATCACGCTTCATCTGAGGGACATCACTCAGAAAAACGGTGTGAAACTCTTTTGCTAATTCGATGTAGTCATTCTGACTACGAGGCCCGTCACACAACTCATCAAAATCAAACCAGACCACATCCTCATGGATACGCAAGGTTTTCATCTGACGGTGATTGATCTCAATAGCGACATCAGCTTTACCTTCACCCAAGGCAATACTCTTAAAACTTTTAGTCAGACTTTCATTAGCGGCTGAATCCAGTGGGTAGTGGAAAATCTCAGCCTGCTCAAGTGCCCGCAGACGGTAATCGACACCGCTGTCTACATTAACCACTTCGGTGTATTGCTTAAGCAGATCAATGGCTGGCAGGAAGCGCGCACGTTGCAGACCATTTTCATAAAGGCCATCCGGTACAATGTTCGAGGTGGTCACCAGAGCAACGCCATTATTAAACAGCTCACCCAACAGGCCCGCCAGAATCATGGCATCAGTAATGTCTTTAACAAAAAACTCATCCAGACAAAGCACACGAATCTCTGAAGCCAAGTTAGCAGCTACCAGTGTCAGCGGGTTTTTTTCACCATCATATTTTCGCAGGTCGTCATGGACACGCTGCATAAAACGGTGGAAGTGAACGCGCATCTTCTCTTCAAACGGAAGACTGTCAAAGAAAGTATCCACCAGATAAGTTTTACCCCGACCGACACCGCCCCAGAAGTACAACCCCATAGCCGGCTCCCTGACTTCGGGCTTACCCAATAGGCTCTTCAGAAACGATTTTTTAGGCGGCTGATAAGCAACCAGATCATCATAAAGACGCTGCAAGTGCTTCACCGCCATCTCCTGTGCCGGATCATAGCTGAAGTCATCCCGTTCAAGATCTTGTTTGTAGCGCTCTAAAGGTGTCATAAATCTGCTTCCGAAGGTTGTACAGAAAACCGCTAATTTACTTTGATATTCACTTGGATAAAGTGCAGCCATCAGCGAACCGAGGGTACAAAGGTGTTGAGGCTGAGATTTTGTGGGCGGCATTATAACGGTTTGCAGGTCAACACCCAAACACAGACATTAGCCGCAGGGTAACGCGTGGCATTCAAGCCGATAAAATTAAAACAAGACGCTAAATTTAATGTATTTGAAGAATATGCCGTTGGTCTTATCCACCGAATACCCTGTATAATAATCAGCACGTTAGGACATCATTACTCTATTCAGATGTCATCCAAGTAGTTAAGGAGTCATTTATGGAAGCCAATATCGACTGGACCCTTATTATTCTGACTTTTATCGTGGGCTGTGGTGTTGGTGCTCTGATCTATCACCTGCTGAATGCTAACACGGGTGAAAACTCAGATCTTAAGCAGCGCATGAATCAGAAAGAGATGGAACTGGCCCGTCTGAATGAGAATGTCAGCGAGCACTTTGCCCGTACCGATGAGCTGCTGGCCAGCATGGAAAAGAATTACCAGAACCTGGTAGGCCATCTGCAAAGTGGCGCTGAGAGTTTCTGTGATGACGCCTCTCTTTATAAGCGTATCAGCAAAAAGAGCCGCAGCAGCAAACAGGAATCTTTCGATGATGACAACTATCAGGCGCCGATGGATTACGCACCTAAGTCGTCCGGTACACTGTCTGAAGATTTCGGTCTGGAACGTGAAAAGATGCCAGAGCCTCCTAAAGGCCTGTAAATTCTGACTAAGACTCCATCATAAAAAACCCGGCTTATACCGGGTTTTTTTCATCCAAAGCAATATGTTCAATATCGTAACGATCCTCAAGCCATTGACCTAATGCCAGCACGCCATAACGCTCAGTAGCATGGTGCCCTGCAGCGATATAAGCCACCCCTAACTCCCGTGCAGCGTGTACCGTATTTTCAGATATCTCACCGCTGACATAAAGATCGCAACCCACTTCTGCCGCCTGATCGATAAATCCTTGAGCAGCTCCCGTGCACCAGCCTATTTTGTTGATCTCTTTTGACAGATCTCCGATCACCAGAGGTTCCCGATCTAATTCACGGTGGATTCGTGCGGCAATTTCACCCAATGTTTTATCTTTCATGGCCGAACCGACCAGCCCGATACTTTTTGGATTACCTGACTCCAGACCATCGCTGACAGACCAATCCAAAATACGGGCAAGCTCAGCATTGTTGCCCAGCACAGAGTGCGCATCCAAGGGTAAATGATAGGCCAGCAGACTAATATCATATTTAATCAGAGTCGAAAGCCTGCGATACTTCATGCCGGTAACCGTAGGGGATTCATTTTTCCAAAAGTATCCGTGATGCACCAACAGCGCATCGACACCTGCAGCCACAGCCTGATCCAGAATATTCTGACTGGCAGTTACCGCTGTCGCAATCTTGCTAACCTGCTGTCGACCCTGAACCTGTAAACCATTCGGGCAATAATCTTTATAAGCTTGTGGTTCCAGCAAAATATCCAACTGTTTAACCAGCTCGTCTAACCCCAGCATCTGTTCACTCCAAAGCAACTTACATACATTAAACTTATACTAACACGCCCTTGAGCGTGACGATTAGCCACAGGCATAAGTACAACAAGTGGAAAACCCTGCTGTCATCTGATTGAATTTTGCGTTACAAACACCATATAAACTGAACCCGTCCGAATCAGTATTGAGTTTTTCATGAAAAAACTATTTCGCTATCTTTCGCTACCAGTGCTGGCTGGTGCTGTCATTGGCCTGACAATTAATCTGCAAACCTCTGCCCCTGATATACATGAGGCGAACCCTAAACCAGTTTTTGTAGAAGCTGCACAAGCCGCGAATTCACCAAAGCTGAGCGGCCCTTTCAGCTATTCGGACGCTGTAAAACAGGCTTCTCCGGCCGTTGTTAATATTTACACCAGTAAAATTATCGAGCAACGTACTCATCCGCTCTTGCAGGATCCGGCATTCCGACAATTCTTTGGTTATAACGGCGTACCCCGCCAGCAACGCTTGCAGTCAAGCTTGGGCTCTGGCGTGATTGTCAGTGCCGATGGCTATGTCCTGACCAACAACCACGTTATTGCCGGTGCTGATGAGATTAAGGTTGCGCTTAAGGATGGCCGCGAAACAATAGCCCAGGTTGTCGGTACCGATCCGGAAACCGACCTTGCCGTTTTGAGCATCCAACTGCCCGATCTTCCGGTTATCACCATCGCCCCTTCAGACGATATCGAAGTCGGTGATGTCGTGCTCGCTATCGGAAACCCCTTTGGGGTTGGTCAGACGGTGACAATGGGTATTGTCAGTGCAACTGGACGCGACCAGCTGGGGATCAATACCTTTGAAGACTTTATCCAGACTGATGCGGCAATCAACCCTGGGAACTCAGGCGGAGCCCTAATCAATCCAAGGGGTGAACTACTGGGTATCAACACCGCCATCTTCAGTAAATCCGGAGGTTCACAGGGGATTGGTTTTGCCATCCCATCTAATCTTAGCCGCCAGATTATGGTAGATATTATCCGCGAGGGCAGCGTAGTACGGGGCTGGCTGGGTGTCGAAGTGCAGGAATTAACACCGGCGCTGGCTAACTCCTTCGGCTTTCATAATGGCCGGGGTATCTTAATTGCGGGACTGCTTCGCAATGGCCCCGCTCATCTGGCAGGTATGCAGCCAGGAGATATTATCACCCAGGTAGAAGGGGAATCTGTTGTCAGTGGCCGCAACACCATGAACCAAATTGCTCAGAAGCGCCCCGGAGAAAAGATCACCATTACAATATTTCGTGATGGCCAATCTTTAACCCTGCAGGCAGAAGTTGGCAGACGGCCAACTCCGCCGCAAAGTTAGTCATCCTGTTCAAACAACAAAGCCCCGACTGATGAATCAGCCGGGGTTTGTTGTTAATACCAACCTAATCAGAAATGCAGAGTGGCACTGGCATACCAACCACTGGCTGTCAGATCAGCATCCAAATCATCAACATCATCCAGCTCCATACCGAAGCTGCGATAACCCAACTCACCACCAATCTCAATAGGCAAAGGGGCGGATGCCGCAACATAGAAGCGACGATCCGAAATAGTTGCCCCACCCACACTCAGATAATTAATGACACCGCCAACCGCCAACGGGAAAGGAGCCATCGGAATATCAAACTGCCCCTTACCATACAGAAGAGGAACGGGCACATCCAAAGACACTGACTCATCTGCGCTGCCTGAGGTGTCTTTAATGGTAATATCACCGTCGAACTGGCGAATCGTGAGACCCACATCAGCGCTGAGCCAGCCCAGGCCATCCAGAATTTCATAATAACCCGTGTAGTCGGTATGGCTCAGATCGAATTTACTGTTTACCTTGGAGCTCGCGGTATAGGTCTGCCCTTCAAAAGAGATTGACCGGCTAAGCGTTTCGGAACTGCTTTCAGACAAACTGGTACGTTCCAGACGGAAATTAGGCAGCAAGGGAACAGGATGCTCAATCGCAACATAGAAGCTGTTGGCAGACGTGTCCGAAAAACCAAGATCACGTTCGACATCAATATCAGAAGCCGCAGAACCTTCTGACTGAAATCCACCACTGATATCCGGTGTCCACATAGAGGCACCTGCGTGTAAACCAATAACATCAGCCTGCGCACTGACCGCTGCAAACATCAGACCTAACGGAGCAAGTCTCTTTAACATCTTTAAAACCCTCTATATGTTCTCTTTGGGGCTATTGTATTCGAAATTAATCCAACGCCCACTTTTAACTGTTTCTTTATATAAGAATACCGTAACACTGTGATCCGTCTCACAAGCTGTAAAACGTTCCGGTCAGAAACGGCCTAATTTTTTGTACCAAGGTACGGCAACCTCATCACTGCCGAGTTTTTGAGTACCCACAGCTTTCAACTGTCCTGCCGGAAGGTTAAAAACCTGTCGTGCAGAACCATCCCCCTGAGCATCAAAACTTACCGCAATATCTGCATCCGGCAGCCCTCTGCCCCGCCAACCGGTCAGATCAAAGGTGAACATTTCTCCGGAATCAGAACGGATAACACCTTCCTGAGTCGCTGCATCGAAGGAAACAATCAGACCTTGCATGAGGTATATCTCCAGAAGAAAGATTCAGACAATGAAGCGATTGAAAAATCAGCGGCCAGCCCAAAGCGCCAGAGGGCGGGCAAGCTGTTCCTGCAACAAACCAAGGTTAACATGGCGAAGCTGACGTGAAAGCTCCTGTCCATCCAGAGTCACAATCAGCGTAGGAACAGATAACACCTGAAAGCGACTACAAGCCTCAGGAAAACGAGACAGATCCAGCCACAAAAATCGACCTTGGTAGCCACGAGTTTCCGACCATTGCGGCAGCTTAAGCTTCAATGCATCGCAAACCCCACAGTCAGGCGTAGAGAACAAAAGAAAGGCCAAACCGGATGAGACATCCATCTCATCCGGGCTGTTAGCTTCAGTAAAAAGAGCCATCTGGCTTAGTCCCTGTGATCAGACAGGGTGATCGAGACAGAGTCAGAGAACCGAAGCGCATGAGGCTTATCCACTTCTACCTGCGCTACCTGAACCTGCTCATAGGACATCGTGATATCCAATATTTCACGGGTCAGGCGCTCCAGTAACGCAAAACGATTGCCTTCAACATGTGCAATCACCGCTTTGGTGATGGTGCGATAGTTCAGGGCTTCATCAATATGATTAAAGCTCACCGCACGATCCGCCAGATACTGAATGGTGATGTTAATAATGACATCCTGCTTATTAACAATTTCGTCTTCATTAATACCGATATAGGTTCTAAGACGCAGGTTTTTAATCTGAATTGTTGCCAGATTATGGCCTGTGTGGGCATTGCTTACCGCATGTAATGGCATATCAGATCCTTATCCGGGAACGTCCCAGCCTGATGACAAACGATTTAGCTGCTGATCAGCTGAAGGTATTCCATACGAGTCGACTGAGACTCACGGAATGCGCCTAACATCACAGAGGACTTCATGCTGGAGTTCTGCTTTTCAACACCGCGCATCATCATGCACATGTGTTTCGCTTCGATAGTCACCGCAACACCACGGGCACCGGTCACCTGCATCACCGCATCGGCAATCTGCTTGGTCAGGTTTTCCTGAATCTGCAGACGACGGGCATACATATCGACAATACGGGCAAACTTAGACAAACCCAGCACTTTGCCGGATGGCAGATAGGCAATATGACACTTACCGATAAATGGCAGAATATGGTGCTCGCACATGGAGTACAGCTCAATATCCTTTACGATCACCATCTCATCGGTTTCAGATTCGAAAACCGCGCCATTGGTCACACTTTCCAGTGTCTCTTCATAGCCCTTGGTCAGATACTGCATCGCTTTAGCAGCACGCTTAGGAGTATCCAGCAATCCTTCACGCTCAGGGTTCTCACCCAGCTCAGTCAGAATAGTTTCGTAAAGACCGGTCAGTTTTTCTGTCATTGCAGTGCCTTAGGGTTAATCAAAATCAAGGTATATGATCTCTGACTGATATAGAATGCTCCGGAACTTACCGTGCGGAACGATTCTATTGTGTTCAGAGCGAACGACTGTTGTAAAAAAAGCAGCAATATTAACGCACTTTCCTACTCAAAGGGGTGCGACAATTTGTCCATTTTACCCAACCAATAGAGTCAAGCATAATCTTTGCGCGTAAAATTTAGCTTCAGTATAAATATCCGGAAAACAGCTGCACTGATGGATAAACAACATCGTTGTACCCAGATTGACAGCGAAACAAACTAATTGCCCGGATCTGTTATACTGCGCACGTGTTAAGCCAGATCATCAGGCTGCTTCATTTTGAGTGATACATAAGAATGAACTCAGGACAATGTGTTCTGAAAAAGCATCACCCGCAGTCCTGATTACACCAATCGGATGCCAAAGCAGAGATTACGTCTGGAACGCATCCGGCTAATTCTGTACCCCAGCTCACTATCGAGCGGTGTGCAAAACCAGTACTAATGAGACGGTGAGCTATGAAACGATTACTGACATCTGTTGCTCTATTAGGAGCCTGCCTACCCGCTTTTGCCGAGACATCTGCAGCGGAAGGTTACCAACTGCCCACGGATACCGTTCTGAAAGTACAGGTTCTGATTGATAAGAGCCTTTCTCAAGGCGAAACCGTTTCTCATATGCTGCTGAAGTCCACAGGATCTGAAACCGGCGCAACGCTGCCTGAGCGCTGCCTGTTATCAGGAGACGCAGAGATCGATAACGGCAGGCTTTCACTACACGTCAACCGGGCGCTGTGTGTCGAGCCAAATGGACACATTTTCGATGGTGTTATGGATGCTTATCTGGTCAATAGCTCTGACAAAAAAGGCATCACTGAACCCTGTGTTGGTTCATCATGCAACAAAGCGGTACTGCAGGCAGGTGTTGATTATCGCCTGAAACTGCTGAAATCTGCTGATATCGCCCTGGTGGTTAACCAGACTGAGCAGATCAATATTCAGCGTCGGAATCATAAGCAGGAAGTCCCTGTGGAATAAGTCATCGGCAAACTGAACTCAAAAAAGCCCGATATTCATAGTGAATATGAAGTGACCCCCAATAGTTGGACACCCAACATTGGGGGTTCTTTTTTATGGCAAAGTACAGTCGTTCACTCAAAATAGCGCTGGCTCAGAAGTGCATCAATGGCACTCCAGCCACACAACTAAGCCGTGAGCACGGCATCTCAAAAAGCCAGATTCAATACT
>NZ_CEYNZH010000059.1:0-22148 GCF_982874595.1 Oceanospirillum sp.
AGCATCAGAGCAACGGCAATCGGATAAACCGATACCAGTACTGGAATACTCAACTCAATCAGCACACCCAGTTCCAGGTTGGCCATCATGATACAAAAGACAGCATTGATCACCACATATCCTGCATAAGGAATCGGGGTCAGTTGAGAGAAGTAATCTGAACAGGCACTTAACAGGCCCACTGCGGTTGTCAGACAAGCCAAAGTGATGACGCCAGACAACACAACCAGCCCCAAAGTGCCAAACTGATGCGCAACAAAGGCGGTCAGAATCTCACCACCAGAGCTTGCCCCTTCCACACCGAAACCGGCTCCCAGGAAGAACAGCGAAACATACACAAATGCCAGGCCTGCAGCTGCAATAAGAGCAGCAATTACCAGATAACGATACTGCCTGTCAGAGTCCGTCACACCTTTCTTGTTCAGCAGATCCACAATCAACATACCAAACATAATGGAGGCCAAAGCATCCATAGTGCTATAGCCATCCAGAATGCCTTTGGCAAAAGGAGCATCCAGATAAGCAGCGTCCGTTGGCTGGACCTGACTACCCGATGCCGTCAGAACGGCAACGGAAAGAGCAATCAGCAAAACAATCAACAAAGGAGTCAGCACCTTACCGATAGAGTCCATCAACTTACCAGGAAAGAGAGCCAGTAGTGTCGCCACGGTAAAGAACACCAACGAGTAGCCAAACTGACTGATCAGAGGTGACTCACCAAAGGGCTTGATTCCCAACTCAAATGCAACCAGAGCCGTGCGTGGTGCCGCGATCAGAGGCCCAATAATGATGAAAATAGCCACAGAGATGAAAATACCGATCCCGGGATGCAGCATCTTCGTCATCTGAGAGATACCGCCACCGGCTTTAGCCACGGCAAACAGCCCCAGAAGCGGCAAACCAACCGCCGTTAGCAGAAAACCCAGCATGGTTGGAACAACTTCCTCTCCCGCCTGCATACCCGCCATCGTTGGAAAGATGATATTCCCCGCCCCCAGAAAAAAGGCAAAAGTCATAAAACCTAAACCAAGAACATCAAATGGTCTTAATTGCTTTTCCAAAACAAACCTCAGTCAAATTGCACTAATTTTTATGACTGACACATTAAAAAAGGCCAGCCCTTCTGATCGAAAAGCGGCCTTTTATACCAGCAGAGCCGGAAATAGCAACTCAACCCCATCAAACAGCCAGACTACCGGCTAAATTTAGACGTTATTGAAAGTTTTTCATTCTTATCTAGTTGATTTGACTAACTCTTTACCCATCATCGCCAGAACGCCTCCACCGGTAATTAGCGCGATGCCCATCCAGGTATTCAAAGACAACACCTCTCCCCAAAGCCACCACCCCATCAGAGCTGCAAAAGCCACTGAGCCGTATGTAAATGGCCCTAACTGTCCAGCCGGTGCCAATCCATAGGCTTTACTGAGAAAAAGCTGGGCCAACGTAGAAGCACCCGCTACAGCAAATAACCAGACAAGGGTCTGCCAGCTGATCGCCTGCCAGACCAGAAGTGCAGGAATGAATGAAAAATTCGCACTAAAGAAGGCAAAATAGAAAACAATGCGCTGAGCCGACTCCGTCGTTCTCATCTTACGAATAGTCACTTTAGCTAACGCGCCAAGACAGGCACCGCCCAAAGCGATCAGCACCGCCACATTAAGCTTGCCATCCTGAGGATTAAGAACCAGAAATGTCCCCGCAAAACCGATCAGAATCGCCAGCTTTACAATGGCAGGAATACGCTCACCCAACCAGATAAACGCGATAACCGGGATAAAGAAGGGGGCTGTCTGTTTTAACAGAGCAGCCTGAGCCAACGGCAGATACCCCCAGGAATAAAACAGGCAGGTCATCGCTGTTACACCGACAGCGGCACGCATCAGATGCAAGCGCAGACGACTGGTTTTGATCGCCTGCAAACCATTGCGCATCAGCCAGGGCATCAAAATCAGCAACCCAAGGGCATTGCGGAAAAATACGATCATCTGCACGGGAACATCATCAGCGATATGCTTTACCACCATCCCTGACAGCACCAGAAAAAGTTCCGATATCAGAATTAATCCGGCACCCAGCACTAGGCCCGAGCGATGATCATCAAGTATTGCCTGAGAAGGATTCTGCACTGCGACCTCTTAGCCGATAGATATTAAGGCATTAATCACACCTTAATATCGCTCCCGAAAATAAATGAACGAGATTCTATCCGTCTAACAGATAAATTCCAGTTATATAAGGCTGGATTCAACTAAAGAGGATCACTTTAGGGCAACTCATTACGCATCAAGGCGTTAGCGGGCTATCACTCAAATGACAGACAGAATGTCAAACCGCAAAAATTCCAACAAAAAGGGCGTTTTTTTAGGTCTGTGGTCTATTTTCTTGAAGCACTTTTGCTATACTTGCGCGCAAATCAAATCTGATTGAACGCGCAGTAACTCTTTCGGAAAGTCTTAAGTGCCTTTGTTAGTGTGCTGACGCGCAAATTAACCCTGTCTGTATAGCGTAGAAACATGTCAAACTTAGATCACTATCGTAACATTGGTATTTTTGCCCACGTTGACGCGGGTAAGACCACTACAACTGAACGTATCCTTAAGCTGACCGGTAAAATCCACAAGTTGGGCGAAACTCACGACGGTGAGTCCACCACTGACTTTATGGAGCAGGAAGCTGAGCGTGGTATTACCATTCAGTCTGCAGCTGTAAGTTGCTTCTGGAAAGACCACCGCTTCAACGTTATTGATACTCCTGGGCACGTTGACTTCACCGTTGAAGTATACCGCTCTCTGAAAGTACTGGATGGTGGTATCGGTGTATTCTGTGGTTCCGGTGGTGTTGAGCCTCAGTCCGAAACCAACTGGCGCTATGCAAACGAATCTGAAGTTGCTCGTCTGATCTTCGTAAACAAGCTGGACCGTATGGGTGCAGACTTCTATCGCGTAACTGATCAGGTTAAAAAAGTTCTGGGCGCAACACCTCTTGTTATGACTCTGCCAATCGGCATTGAAGATGACTTTGTTGGTGTTGTCGACGTACTGACCAAAAAAGCATATGTTTGGGATGACTCTGGCCTACCAGAAAACTATGAAGTGCAGGATGTTCCTGCAGACATGGTTGACAAAGTGGAAGAGTATCATGAACTGCTTATCGAAACTGCTGTAGAGCAGGACGACGACCTGATGGAAGCTTACATGGAAGGTGAAATGCCTTCTGAAGCCGATATCAAACGTTGCATCCGTAAAGGTACTCGTGACCTGGCATTCTTCCCTACCTTCTGTGGTTCTGCGTTCAAGAACAAAGGTATGCAGCTGGTACTTGACGCAGTTGTAGATTACCTGCCATCTCCAACTGAAGTTGACCCTCAGCCTCTGACTGACAAAGACACTGGCGAGCCAACTGGTGAAGTTGCTACAGTATCTGTTGATGAACCTCTCCGCGCTCTAGCGTTCAAGATTATGGACGACCGTTTCGGTGCTCTGACCTTTATCCGTATTTACTCCGGTAAGATGAAGAAGGGTGACACCATTCTGAACTCTGCAACCGGTAAAACTGAGCGTATCGGCCGCATGGTTGAGATGCACGCTGATGACCGTACTGAACTAGACTCCGCACAGGCTGGTGACATCATCGCCGTTGTTGGTATGAAGAATGTTCAGACTGGTCACACTCTGTGTGACCCTAAGCACGAATGTACTCTGGAAGCTATGATCTTCCCTGATCCGGTTATCTCCATCGCTGTTGCTCCTAAGGACAAAGGTTCTTCTGAGAAACTGGGTGTTGCACTGGGTAAAATGGTTGCAGAAGATCCATCCTTCCAGGTTGAAACTGACGAAGATTCCGGTGAGACCATCCTGAAAGGTATGGGCGAACTGCACCTGGATATTAAAGTAGACATCCTGAAGCGTACTTTCGGTATCGAGCTGGAAGTTGGTGCTCCTCAGGTTGCTTACCGTGAGACGATCACTCAAGAGGTCGAAGACAGCTACACTCACAAGAAGCAGTCTGGTGGTTCCGGTCAGTTCGGTAAGATCGATTACCGCATCAAGCCAGGTGAAGTTGGTTCCGGCTTCAAGTTCACCTCTACTGTTGTTGGTGGTAACGTTCCTAAAGAATTCTTCCCAGCGATTGAGAAGGGTTTCGCGGGCATGATGGATCAGGGTGTTCTGGCAGGATTCCCGGTACTGGACGTTGAAGTTGAACTGTATGATGGTGGCTTCCACGCAGTTGACTCCTCTGCGGTAGCGTTTGAAATTGCTGCTAAAGGTGCATTCCGTCAGTCTATCCCTAAGGCTTCTCCTCAGCTGATCGAGCCTATCATGAAGGTTGACGTGTTCACTCCAGACGACAACGTAGGTGACGTAATTGGTGACCTGAACCGTCGTCGCGGCATGATCAAAGACCAGGAAGCTGGCGCAATGGGCGTTCGCATCAAAGCTGACGTGCCTCTGTCCGAAATGTTCGGCTACATTGGTCACCTGCGTACTATCACTTCAGGCCGTGGTCAGTTCTCTATGGAGTTCAGCCACTACATGCCTTGCCCAGCAACTGTTGCTGAGAAGGTTATTGCTGAAGTTAAAGAGCGTAACGCTAAGAAGTAATTCTGACTGGCAGGCTATGCCTGCCTTTCTGAGCTATTTCCCCAAAACCCCGGTGCATCGCCACCGGGGTTTTATTTTGTCTGCCCTATACTGCAGACAACCGCACACCAACCGGAACGCCTATGAACCGTAAAAAGAAGCTCAACCAGATACTGACTAAAAAAGCCAAGCGCGCTCAAAGCAAAAAAGCGTTTGAGAGTGGTGGCTGTAATAAACCCCGCTATATATCCAAAGCTGAACGAGCAAAAATGGATGCCGAAAACACTGAGAGCCAGACCGAACCCTGCGATACACCCTAAAAAAGTGGGTCTCTGATGACGCTCTAAGTTTATTCCGGCCATCAGAAACAAAAACAGCTTCCCGAAGGAAGCTGCTCTCAGCAATAAAATTCACACGGTAACAACCATGAATCAGCTCATCACTTAAAAAAGCGCATATTCAGAATAGACTGGGACCAGAACTTCCACTGCCCACCTTCTTTCTTAAACGCCTGCAACAGTTCCAGCTCATTGTTATTAAAAGCTGCTGTACCACCCACCTTACGGGTAGTCTGGCGCACCTTAACAACAGCAAACTCTCCGGTCATACCCACAAACTCATAATCGTTCAGCTCGTAAGTCAGATCGTACTGCTGAAACAACGGTGCAACCTGCTGACGAGTTGCCTGATAACTTGGAGACTGCTGATGAATGGTATTCATCATGCGATCCATATCTTCATTTTGTGTTGCTGTCATATTCTCTTCAACTACGGCTTTAACATCCTCAGCCACACCAGCAAATACAGATGCAGAGAGGGTTGTCAGTACGACAAAAAAACCGACACGAATTAGCTGAAAAAACTTAACCATAGAAGTGTCCTTGTTTATGGATTTGGCTTAAAGCCCCTAAAAGCACATAGTAGCCGTTTCAGGCGTTGGAATAAAATACTATGCCGTAAGAGACGTTTGAATAACCCGCAAACCAACAGGAACGCATCGATAAAACCCTTGTCACAATATTGTCATTTGTAATTCATCTTTAGAATCGTAATACTAAATGACGTCATTACATCATGACCTCAAAGGGATGCCTTATGGTTAAGCATGAAACGGAATTTCCTGCAGAAAATAAACATAAAAAGAAAAACACCTCGCTTCGCCTCGACAGCAATACTCTGAAAGCACTCAAAATACGCGCGATTGAAGAAGACACCAGCGTTCAGAATCTGATCGAGTCCCTGATACAGGCCTACCTTGACGGACGAATTTCATTTATCGAAGGGAAGTAAACACAAGATGACTGCGCACTCCCGCTGGCTGGTAAAAGACAGCGAATCTACTGAACGGCTTCTTGATCAGTACCGGCATAAATTCACTCTGGAACCGATGCAGATCCGACATGAAACCCTGAGTTTTTTTGATGATTTTGAATGGCACCTGTGGCGGAAAAATCAGCTACTGGCCAGTAACAATCAGGGACTGGTTTTATTAGTAAACAACTCCGTACTCACCTTTTTTGATCGTGAGAACACACCTGTTTTCGCAAAGGATCTCTCCAACGCCCAACTGAGAGAATCTCTGCAAAAAGTAACTAAGGGTCGACGTTTATTCCCTATGGCAGAATTAGAGGTTGAGTTCTGCCAATATGCGGTTCGTAATGAAGATCTGAAAAAAGTTTGTGATCTGAATATCATTCTTACCGGTTACGGGACCATGGTGGAACTCAAGGCACTACGAGGCTACGAGAAAGAATACCGGCAATGCCTTAACATCGTATTAAATGGTGAACCCAATGAACTGGAACACCATATTTTTATCAATAGCCTCAGACTTCTGGGGATTCAGCCCAGCGACTATACAGCCCGTCCCAGGTTCAAGCTGGCACCAGGGCTGGATTCCTGCGATGCGGTCGCTCTGATTGCACAGAAACTCTGGCACAACGTCAGGGTTAATGAAGAGGGCATTATCAGAGACTGGGATATTAAGTTCCTGCATCAGTACCGTGTCGCCCTTCGCCGGATGCGCGCCCTTTTTAGCCAGATGCAGAAAAGCCTCGGTAAAGAAGAGAGCCAGTGGTTTAAAAAACAACTGGCCGATCTCGCAAGACCAACAAATCGTCTGCGGGATATGGATGTCTACCTTAAATCGGAAGAATCCTATCTGGCACTGATTCCTCAAAGCTTTCATCAGGGCCTGCAACGCTTATTCAAAGACCTTGCACGAGAGCGCCAGCAGGAACAGAAGAAACTGGCGGCTGAACTGAAAAGTCCGGAATATCGCAGTAAGATCAGTCTGCTGGAGTCCCATCTGGCTCTTTGCCCAAAATCCCCCACTAAGAAAGGGCACAAACCGGTAATAAAAGTGGCTGCGCGACAGATCATCAGCCGCTATAACGCTATCTCGATGGATGCACTGGAGATTACAGAAGACTCTTCTGACGAACAGGTTCATGAGGTTCGCCTGGGCTGCAAAAAACTACGTTATCTGCTGGAATTTTTTGCAGACCTCTTCCCCAAAAAACAGATCCGGCCTTTATTGAAAGCCCTGAAACAACTTCAGGATAATCTCGGTGAGTTTAACGATCTCTCTGTACAGCGGGAACGACTGGAGCAATATCTGCAGCGTAATCAGACGGCCTCTGATACCGAGGCAGCGGTACACGCCCTAAATGGCGTTCTCTTCAATCGTCAACGACATGAGCGATCAAAAATCCGGGCTCAGCTGCAGATCTTTCTCGGTGAGCCGGTACGCCAAAGCGTGGAATCACTCATGCCCAAACCCATTTCAGCAGAGATTAAAGCAGGGAGGTTATCCGAATGAAAACATTAGCCTGTTACAGCATTAAAGGTGGTGTCGGTAAAACCGCCTCATCGGTGAACCTTGCCTATTTGGCGGCTCAGGCAGGTTACCGCACCCTGCTGATCGATCTGGATTCTCAGGGCGCGTCCTCGTTTTATTTCCGGGTTCGTCCCAGCAAGAAAAACTGGGGCAAGCGCTTCTTCAGAACCTATGAACAGCTTCTGAAACAGATTAAAGCCTCGGACTTTGACAATCTGGATATCATCCCGGCCCATGAAACCTTCCGCCATTTTGACGCCATGCTCAGTGACAAAGGCAAACGGGAGCTGCGCCTTAAGCGAGTACTGAAAGGGCTGAAAAAAGAGTACGACCTGATCATTCTGGACTGCCCACCAACACTGAGCTACCTGAGCGAAGCGGTGTTCCATGCGGCCAACATGATCGTGGTGCCTGTAATTCCCACCACGCTATCAGAAAGAACGTTCGATCAGCTGCAGGAGTTCTTCAATAAGCATGAGCTATCCACCAAGATGGTGTACCCCTTCTTCTCTATGGTGCAGCGCCAAAAGCAGCTGCACCGTAGCACGATCGAACGCATGCAGGAAGAAACACCAAGGTTGCTCAAAACCCAGATCCCCTTCTCAACCGATATCGAAAAGATGGGTGAACACAGGGCGCCTGTCAGCTGTTTTTCCCACCGTTCTGCTGGCGGCAAGGCATACGAGGAGCTCTGGCAGGAGATCTCCCGTAAGCTGAAGAAACTCTGAGCGGATTAACAGGGAGGCCAGCCATGGCTAAGAAAAAAGGACGTACAAAAATTGCCGCACTGCCGATTCGCTACCACAAAAAGAAGGGACTTCAGATCTGCCTGATCACATCCCGAAAACGTGGTCACTGGATCGTCCCAACGGGTAAGCCAGAGAAAAAACTGAGCAACAGCGATGTTGCTCAGCTGGAAGCCTATGAGGAAGCCGGGGTACTGGGTCGCGCCAGCCGCAAGCAATGTTTTAGTCACCGTACCTGCTCGGTTAGCAGAAAGGTAGAGCGCAACCTAACCCTTTATCCGCTCAAGGTGCGTAAAGAGCTGAAACACTGGCCGGAAGATGATCAGCGGAGCCGAAAATGGATCAAAGTCAGTCGCTTAGCCAAGTATCTGAGTGATCTATCATTGGCAAATAAAATCACCCATCAGCTGCTCTGAGCCGAGAGCAGTACCTGACCCGATCACTCGTTGAATCAGCCTTTCTGTTGACTGGCAAAAATTTCCCGGGCTTTCTCAAACTTCATCATGCTGAGAAACATGGGGTCCTGCATCATCAATTCAGTATTCACCGAAAGAGACGGCTTAACGCTGTTATCGTAGGTTTTCTGATCCATCGCATTTTCATGCTTACGAATATATCCGCCACTGAGTTGAGCAATCATTTCAGCTCTGGCCTGAGCCAATTCAGGCCCCTTAGCTACCCCCGAAGGGTTAAGACCTGCTGCCGCGGCCAGCTGGTGCTGGGCGCCAAATCCATTGCTGGTCGAAAGATAACCGTTGTTATCAATCGTCGCCACGACCTTTCCACCCACGACAACTTCAGCGTAGGTGTCATTTACGGGGTTTCCCTGATAGTTTTCGATCTTCTGATAGCGGGACTGCAGAAAATTCAGATTGCTTTCTACAATCTGTCGGAACGTGTTATCCGGTAATTCATCCAATTTTTTTAGCTGGGTTGGCTCTAGACGCTGTGCTAAATCCTGAATATTTTCTATTCGCATCGTAACTTCCTTATAAAACATCAGACTCAGTAACGGCTTGCGGCAACAAGGTTTGCCGCTTTTTGGGGCCTTTATTTTTTAAGCAAGAAATATTCCTTTCTAAGTTCGAAAGCGAAAAAAGCCCGACTACTAATCATCAGCAGCCGGGCTTTATCAAGGTGGACATCCCTGTCCGGATAACAAGAGGTGGACTAACGAGTTAATGCTTTTTACAAGTTGATGCTTTTAGCGATTCGCCATCAGCGACCGGCAACCAGGCGGCACTTGGATTCGGACAGAGGACGGAACGCCTGATCTGCCGGAATGGTGCGCAGAATCTTAAACAGATCCCACTCACTGGTCGATTCCAATGGTTTCTTCACCTCTGCCAGATACATATCGTGAACCATACGACCATCATCCCGAATACGCCCGTTGCTGGCGAAGAAGTCATTCACCGGAGTTGCTTTCATTTCAGCCATAACCGTTTGTGCATCATCTGTACCGGTTTTCTCAACCGCTTTCAGGTAATGCATGGTCGATGAGTAGATACCCGCATGCACCATGGTTGGCATAGTGCCGGTCTCTTCATAGAAGCGTTTTGACCAGGCACGGGTTTCAGGGGTTCTGTCCCAATAGAAACCGGTTGTCAGCTGAAGTCCCTGGGTGGTTTCCAGTCCCAGACTTTTTACGTCATGCAGGAAAACCAGCAAACCCGCCAGCTTCTGACCTGACGCCACAACGCCAAACTCTTTTGCGGTTTTCAGGGCGTTAATGGTATCTGCGCCAGCATTCGCCAGACCCACAATTTTGGCACCGGATGCCTGCGCCTGCAGAATAAACGAGGAGAAATCGCTGGTGGCTAACGGGTGACGAACACCGCCAACAACCTTACCGCCACTACCCTTAACCACAGCCGCAACATCGCCTTCCATCGCATGGCCAAAGGCGTAATCAGCGGTCAGGAAGAACCAGCTATCACCCCCCTCTTTTACCACGGCTTCACCGGTGCCGTGGGCCAGAGCGTAGGTGTCATAAACGTAATGCACCGAGTTAGGCGTACAGTATTGATTGGTAATGGAGGAGGACGCAGAGCCGGAAACAATAGAGAGTTTGTCTTTCGACTCCACCACCTTGTTCACCGCAATCGTGACCGCCGAGGACACCATGCCCGCCACCAGATCGATATTATCGGTATCGATCCACTCACGAACCTTGTTGGCGCCAATATCAGGTTTGTTCTGATCATCAGCCGCTACAATCGTAATCTTTTTACCTTTCACCTTGCCGCCAAAATCAGCAATGGCCATTTTGGCCGCTGTCAGACCGTTCGGCCCCGCAAGCGGGCTATAGGTACCGGACATATCGGCGATATAGCCGATACGGATCTCATTGTCTGAGATATCCGCTGCCTGAGCGCCGGCAGAGATCGCCAGTGCCGACAATACGCTTGCGGTCAGGTGTTTCAGTTTTAAACGCATAGGGTCTTCCTTTGTTGTTTTTGTTTTGTCTTTGACTAAGTTGCGTAACAACCTCCCTGCAGGACAGGGAGGGCAAAACGTCAGATGCTCTTCTAAGCGCTCTGGGCAAACTGATCACGCAAGGTGCGTTTCAGCAGTTTACCGGCGGTATTCTTGGGAAGCTGATCCACAAAATGCACCTGCTTCGGTACTTTAAAGGCCGCCAGATGCTCTTTGGCATGGCTGATCAGCCCCGCTTCATCTGCCGGACTTTCAGGTTTCAGCACAACAACAGCGGCGATCGCTTCAATCCACTTCTCATCCGGTACGCCGATCACGGCTACCTCAGCGATAGAAGGGTGCGTATAAAGCGCTTCCTCCACATCACGGCTGGCCACCAGTACGCCTCCGGTATTCACCACATCCTTGATGCGGTCGACGATATAGATAAAGCCTTCCTCATCCTGAATCCCCAGATCACCGGAATGGAACCAGCCATCTTTAAATGCCTCAGCCGTTTCTTCCGGCTTATTCCAGTAACCCACCATCAGATGGGGTGACTGATGCACCAGCTCACCCTGCTGGCCCGGCGCACAATCCTCACCGGTCACAGGATCAACGATACGGGTGCAGACAGAGGACACAGGGCGGCCACAGGAACTCGGGCGGGCCTTGTGTTCCGCAGGTGTCAGAACTGTAGCCAGTGGCGCAATCTCACTCTGGCCGTAACAGTTATAAAGACCGGACTCCGGCAGGCGCCGCTCCAGCTCATGCACAATGGGCTCCGGCATGATGGATGCGCCGTAGTAGAGTTTCTGCAGATGTTGCAGCTCGGCATCAACAAAATCCGCATGACGCAGCAGGGCGATCCAGACCGTAGGCGGCGCAAAGAAGGCGTTGAGTTTTTCGTCTTTCAGCAGTTTAAGAATCAGATCCGGTGTTGGCGTATCGATCAGGTAAGAGAAGGAACCGGACAGCAGTGCCGGCATACTGAAAACATGCATCTGTGCCGAGTGATACAGAGGCAGTGCAGCCAGACCACGATCATCCGATGTGATATCCAGATGGTTAATACAGCTGGCGTACTCTGACATCAGCGAGCGGTGAGTGTGCATCGCCCCTTTCGGATCGGAGGTGGTGCCGGAGGTATAAAGAATCTGTACGACATCACTGTCGCTCAGCTCAAGATCCGGCGCTGCCGCATTGGCAGACGCATCCAGAGCAACCGACAGAATATCCAGCTTTTCATCCGATGCGGTCGCAGGATCAGCGGCATGCAGGCTGCCATGAAGTGACAGATCAACCTGATCATAAACCTCATCGATATGGGCTTTCAGGCTGGTATCAGAGAACAGCGCCTTAGCACCGGACTGATTCAGCACGTAGAGGAGTTCCTCCTGCACCAGTGCAAAGTTCACCGGTACATGAATCAGACCCGCTTTAGCACAGGCGAGAAACAGCAGCAGGTAAGCATCAGAGTTCTTGCCATAGGCTGCAACCCGGTCACCTTTCTCCAGACCGGAGGCGATCAGATGATTCGCCACCCGATTTACCGCCAGATTAAACTCTGAAAAGCGCCATTGGCGATCCGCATACTGCAGCGCCACCTTGTCGGCGTTTCGGCGGGCGGAACGCTCCAGACCATCACCGATGGTATTGCGGGTAGCGCGGGCAATAATTTGAGCCATATCCATGGTCGACATGCGACACCTCTCTTCTTACTTATTGTTTTTGTATTAAAAGAATCGTTATAAGAGTTTTTTCAGAACAGGCGTTGGCTAGTTAATAACGCCAGCCAACCCTGAACAATGGCCGTAACGGTCTTTCTTTTTGATCGAAACGGCCAAAATGGATGATCAAACGCTGACATTCAGTTCTGCAGCGGCTTTCCGGTTTCCAGAAGATGCTGCATACGAGCCAGACAGCCGGGGTTCTGCGCCAGACTGAGATCCGTCGCCAGCTCTAGCTCATCAAATGCCTGATACCAGCCTTCACGACTCGCCTGATTCAGCAACGTAAGCAACTCCTGTTCTAAGCGCATCTGAAAGGGAGCTTCCGGACTCGAAGCTGAATCGGGCTGATAAGCCGTCAAAACCGGTAACTCATAGTCAACAGTGGCCGCCTCACCTTTCGCTTTAAGTGATCGGGCAACGGCAATAGCGTCACCCATCAGACGATCCGGATTCATGCTGATGGCACTATGCTCTGAGACAAAACCCAGCGCTTTAGCCTCCAGGGCAGAGTGACTGACGCGGGCTGATTTCAGCGTGTTAAAGCAGTGTTCAACCGCCTGATCCGCCCCCAACAACTGAGTGCTATTCGCCAGCAGTTTCTTGCAACCGCCCCAGCCCGGTACGATGCCTACCTGAGCTTCCACCAGCCCCAGCTGAGCTTCCGCTACCAACTGCACATGATGGCAATGCATCAGCAACTCGACTCCACCACCCAGAGCCTTTCCGGCGACCGCAGCGACGACGGGCACAGGCGATGCTTCGATACGCTGAAACAGCTGCTGACCACGGCGGATATAGCGCTCCAGACCACCCGCTTCTCTCAGCTGCATAAACTCTTTCAGATCGGCTCCTGCAGCAAACACAGCGCCGCTACTGGCGATCAGCAGTGCCTTATTGTCACGAACAGCACAATCCAATGCGGTTTCCAGCTCATCCAGCAGTGTGGTGCTGAGCGCATTAATTCGGGCAGAGAGTTCAAAGCAAAGCAGTTCATCATCCACCGGCCAGAGTCGGCTGAACTGCCCTTCACTCAACACTTGTCCCCAGGTCAGATCTGACCAATGAACAATGCCTTCAGCGTGGTGGATAGGCTGATATCCCTCGGTTAAGGTCAGCTGATGAGTGACGCCGTCAATCCGGCAGTAACCGGACTTATGGCCTTTAGCGGCCTGCTGCTGCCAAAGCGCGGTTCCGGCAAACGCCTCAGGATCGCGCTGCTGCTCGTCACTAAGCAGAACATCAAAGGCGTCTGCGCCGATCTGATCTCTCAGCTCAAAGGGGCCAAAACGCCAGTTGTAGCCGAGACGCATAGCGGTATCGATCGCAACGATATCCTCCGCCACATCCGGTAACAGAGAGGCGGCATAAGCGACGACACGACTCAACACACGGCGGGCATATTCGCCGCCCTTATCGGTCTGCTGAACCAGTTGCGAAAGAGCGTCCCGTTTCAGCTGCAGGCTCGGCCAGTCCGGCAGATCTGTCAGAGGCTGATATTCAAGGCTGTTCAGATTCAGCTGATGAAGCTGCTTAACTCCCTGTTCATCCTGAGTCTGACGGTAAAAGCCCTGCAGCACTCTGCCCTTGCGGCCATGCCAGCCCTTTTCGATCAGGGTGCTGATCAGCCCCGGTGACCGGGCGTATCGCTGGAAAGCATCTTCTTCCGGCAGCAGACGACTGAGACTTGCCGTCACTTCTGGCATCAGGTCGATACCGCAAAGATCCCAAAGCCCGAAGACGCCGGTCTTGGGGAAACCGCACAGCTGCAGTGTCTGGTCGGCTTGACGCACATCTATTTCCAGCGCGATCGCTTCCTGAAGGGCAACCTGCATCCAGTAAACCCCGAGCCGGTTGGCGATAAAGCCCGGCTGATCGGCACAGGTGATCACGGTTTTACCCATCGCTTTGTCGTTGAAAGCGTCGAGCGCCGCCAGTCCCTCCGGTGAGGTTTCGTCAGTGGAAACAAACTCCACCAGTCGCATATAGCGTGGTGGGTTAAAGAAATGGGTCACCACAAAGTGCTGGCGAAAGCCCTCACTCATCCCTTCCAACAGATGCCGCAGTGGCAGGGTCGACGTGTTGGATGACACCATGCAGTGCTGAGCGCGCACCTGATCGATTCGTCGATACAACGCCTGCTTCACATCCAGACGCTCAACAATCGCCTCTACGATCCAATCCTGCTGCGCCAGCTCTGAAAGATGATCTTCGGTATTACCGACAGTGATCCGCTCCGCCACTTCAGCGGACATCAGGGCACCACGGGAGCCGCTTTTCACCATCCGCGTCAGGGCATCCGCTGCAATGCGGCTGCGCTCGACAGGATTCGAGCCTTCAGAGGCACGATCCAGCAGCAGCACCTGAGCACCGGCATTGGCCGCTTGCGCCGCAATACCCGCCCCCATAACTCCGGCACCGATCACCGCAACCCGTCGAATCTGACGTTCCACCATCAGCTCCGCCATCAGTTACGCTCCTTCAGGTTTTCAACGATCAGGGCGATCCCCTGTCCGCCACCAATGCACATGGTGATCAGGCCGTAACGGCCACCGATCCGCTCCAGCTCATAGAGTGCTTTCAGCGTGATGATAGAACCGGTTGCGCCCACCGGATGGCCGTGAGCCACAGCCCCGCCATTGGGGTTGACTTTGGCAGGGTCAAAACCGAGGGATTCCGTTACGGCCATCGCCTGAGCGGCAAAGGCCTCGTTGGATTCGATCACATCCAGATCAGCAACCGTCAGACCGGCCTTTTCCAGCGCGGTTTTCACTGCCGGAATTGGCCCCAGCCCCATCACATCCGGCTCGACACCGGCAAAGGCATAGCTGACAAAGCGGGCGCGAGGCTTCAAACCACGACGACGGGCTTCCGTCTCAGAGGTCAGCACCAGTGCAGCAGCACCATCGTTGATACCGGAGGCGTTCCCTGCTGTCACCAGTCCTTCTTTTCTAAAGGCGGGTTTCACGCTGGCAAGCCCTTCAGCGGTAATATCCGCACGAACATGCTCATCGGTGGCAAACAGCTGTGTCTCGCGCTTCTTACGGATCTCAACCGGCACGATCTGCGACTCAAACAGCCCCTCTTTAATGGCTGTTGCCGCTTTCTGATGGCTGGCCAGGGCGAATTGATCCAACTGTTCGCGACTATAGCCGTAGCGCCCGGCAATGTTCTCAGCGGTAATCCCCATATGACCGCTATCAAACGGGTCACTCAGTATATCCAGCGTCATATCCAGGGTTTTGCCGTCGCCCATACGCTGACCGAAACGCATATTAGGCAGCAGATACGCCCCCTGACTCATGCTTTCAGCACCACCCGCCAGCGCGATACGACTGTCACCGGCGGCAATCATCTGGGCCGCAGAGATCAGGGACTGCACCGAAGAACCACAGAGGCGGTTCACATTCAGGGCTGCCGACTCAACCGGCAGACCGGCATTGAGGCCGATATGACGGGAGAGATACACATCCTGCGGCGAGGTGGTGATGATATGGCCAAAGACCGAATGATCGATCTCGGCCGCAAGCACACCTGAGCGTTTAATCGCCTCTTTAGCGGCAAAAGTGCCCAGTTCAGCCGGGGTAAACTGGCTCAGAGAACCTCCAAAAGCACCGATAGCCGTTCGGGCACCCTCCAAAATAACAATCTTGGTTAAATCAAACGGGGTTAAATCTGTTGCAGACATGGCTAAATCCTTCGCAGTTATTGTTGTTTTAATCGGCAAGCTGGGACTGTCAGGACTGCTGAAATCAGCGCCCCAGCCGAGATCAGCGCCCCAATAAAGAGCGGGCGATCACCTCTTTCATAATTTCCGAGGTACCGGCGTAGATGGTCTGGATGCGGGCATCGACATAGAAACGGGAGATCGGATATTCCGTGGTGTAACCATAGCCGCCGAACAACTGCAGGCACTCATCGATGGTTTTGCACTGCATCTCACTCAGCATCAGCTTCAGGGTCGCCGCATCGGTCGCCGTCATCGCTCCTTCGCTGTAGCGCTGCATGCACTGATTAAAGTAGGCACGCCCCAGTTCGATCTGGGCTTTCACTTCGGCCAGTTTGAAGCGTGTGTTCTGAAAATCAGCAATACGCTGACCAAAGGCTTTGCGCTCCTGTACGTAGTCCAGCGTCAGTTGCAGCGCCCCTTCCATCGCACCCAAGGCCTGAGACGCAACCCCCAGTCGCTCCCGTGGCAGCTCCTGCATCAGATAAACAAAGCCTTGGTTCAGCTCGCCCAACAACGCCTCTTCCGGCACAATCAGGTCTTCAAAAAAGAGTTCAGCGGTATCACTGGAGTGCTGGCCGATCTTGTGAATCCCTTTACCTTTGGAAAAGCCCGGCAGATTCGCATCCACCAGAAACAGGGAAACCCCTTTCGCTCCCGCCCTGGGATCGGTTTTGGCACAAACGATCACCATATCCGCCAGCAGACCATTGGTAATAAAGATCTTGGAACCGTTAATCTTCCAGCCTTCCGGCACCTTCTCAGCGCGGGTCCGCAGGGCCGCCAGATCACTACCGGCACCGGGTTCTGTCATGGCGATGGCACCAACAACCTCCCCCGAAGCCATTTTCGGCAGCCAGTGCTGCTTCTGTTCTTCGGTGCCTATATGCAGGATGTAAGGCATCACGATATTGGCGTGAATGTTGTAGCCACTGCCGATGCCTCCATAGCCATAACGGGAGATCTCTTCACAGATCAGCTGACTGATCGCAAAGTCAGCACCGGCGCCACCATATTGCTCCGGCATATCGACACCCAGCAGCCCCGCCTCACCAAAGGTGTTCCATAGCGTGCGCGGCACCTGATGATCCGCCTCCCATTGTTCAAAATGAGGCTCAACCTCCTGCTGCAGAAAGCGCTGAACCATGTCCGCAAACAACGGAGAATCGTCACCGTAGATCGATTGTGAATAGGGCGTGCGTGTCGGGAGAGTCACTGAAGTATTCATAGTCGTTTCCGTTATTTTTATTCTGAGTCTTTGACGTTAGAGTCATAATCCGTCGGTTACAGATTGACTGTTAAGGCCATTAAATCCCTGAACAAGGAACGACAGAATGATGTTTGCGGCCTATTTAATTGACTTAAAAGGCCAAACACCGGACAGTCAGTTTGCAGTCTGGACGCCCACTGAGGAATGCCCTAGTTTAGAAGGATTAGCGTTCCGTCTGATAACAACAAAAACAACACGAGGTGAGCAGACTTTGCTTATCGGCTCCGAACACAGGACACTGCAAAATGCCTGCATCAGTTATTGCTTCTCAGGATCCTATTCAAAAGCGACATATCGCCAATCACTATATCCGCGCCTGCATCTCAGGAGCCCTGGCCCAGGGAGTGAATGAGCAATCACTTTTAGACGCCGCCGATATCCCTGCGGACAAGGCCGACAATCCGGATTATCTGATCACGGAACAACAACTAAGCGATCTGATTAAAGCGGTATGGCGCAGTACACAAGACGAGTTTATGGGTCTGGCTCCCAGCGTCTGTAAAAATGGTGTTTTCGCACTGATGGCAGAGCTGGCTCAACAGGCAAAAACACTGGGCGGGATGCTTCGGCAAAGTGCCCGGTTTTACACCCGGGTCTATCACCATATTGATGCGGGACTGAACGATGAAAGCCTCAGCGACAGTCAGCAAAGTCAGATTTTCTACCGGCTGCAGCTGAACGATCAGGACAAAGATCCCGATCACCTGCTGCAGGAGTTCCTGTTGCTTATGTGGCAACGCTTCGGAAGCTGGTTAGTGGGCCAGCACATCCCTTTCAGCGCTACCTGCTTCAGCTACCGCCCTCCGGCCCATGCCCGAGAATATCGCGCCATGTTCACCGGCAACCTCATCTATGAAACAGACGCCAGTGGCTTCTTTCTGCATCCCCGTTATCTGCAGTTACCGATCATACGCACACCGGATGAACTGGCAGGTTTTCTCAAAGCGTCACCGGCTATGATTCTGCACCGGCCGGGGCAGGATGATCGGCTCAGCACCCGGGTACGTATGTTGTTGCAGCAATACGATTTTCATCAGCTGCCGGAACTGGGAGCGATCAGCGAAGAACTGCATCTGGCACCCAGAACTCTGAGACGCAAGTTGACGGATGAAGGAACCTCCCTCAGAACGCTCAAAGAGGCGTTAAGACGGGACTTTGCCATGAAACTACTGGTATCTGAGCACCTTTCCATCAGTGATATCAGTGAACGAGTCGGATTTTCCGAGACCGCTGCGTTTTGCAGGGCATTCAAACGCTGGACCGGCCGCTCTCCTTCCCAATGGCGACTCCCCTCCAGAGCCGGATCTTAAAGCCCTTACAGCATTCAGGCTGCATCCTGTCTTTGATTTCCTGATATAGTTTGTTATTACGGATACAGCATGGGCCAATGCCTTTATGCCCTTGTTTACAAGTCTTCACGACAGACTCCTGTCTGACAGGGGTCTGCTACAGGGATCCTGTTCATATGATCACGCCTCAGTTGCCGGCTAATGAGCAAGAACGCCTTCAGGCTCTCGAAGCCTATCAGGTGCTTGATACCGAAGCGGAAAAAGCTTTTGATGACCTCACCCTTCTGGCCTCACGAATTTGCCGGACTCCTATCGCTCTGGTCAGCCTGATCGACCCCGAGCGCCAATGGTTCAAAGCTAAAGTAGGCCTGGATGCCTGCGAAACAGAGAGAGATATCGCTTTCTGTGCCCATGCCATTCACAACCCGGAAGTGATGGAAGTCTGCGATACCCTCAAGGATGAACGTTTCTGGGATAACCCGTTGGTAACCGGAGCACCTTTTATCCGTTTTTATGCCGGAGCACCTTTGGTCACACCGGAAGGCTTCGCCATAGGCACCCTGTGCGTGATTGCCCCGGAGCCGATGCAGCTGACCGATGAACAACGGGACAATCTGAGTATTCTGGCTCGTGCCGTTGTATCCCAACTGGAACTGCGAAAAAAACTGCGGGAGCAGGATAAGATCAGTCAGTTCAAAAGCGACTTTCTCTCCGACATGAGTCATGAGATCCGCACTCCGATTCATGGTATTTCCGGCACGCTGCACCTGCTGCAGAATATGGCGCTGAATCGTGAGCAAAATCATCTGGTTGCACTGGCCCTTAGCAGCGCCAATGCACTGACAGAGCTGGTGAACGATATTCTCGACCTTTCCCGGATTGAAGCCGGTAAACTGGAACTGCAGCCCGAAGAGTTTGATTTAGCTTCCTTACTGGCCGAGGTGGGGGCAACCCACGGTATTAAAGCCAGCGAAAAAATGATCGAGCTGATCTGCCCTGCCCGCCACATTCCTGCCGGCAGAGTTCGGGCTGACAGTCTACGGCTTCGGCAAATATTGAATAACCTGATCAGTAATGCGATCAAGTTTACCCACGAAGGCTTTGTTTCCATCGATTTGCACCTGAATCCACAAAGCAGTGCCCACGAAAACCGGAATGAACAATTAAGCGCGCGTTTTGAAGTCAGAGACAGCGGCATAGGCATGACCGAAGAGCAGATGACCCGACTGTTCAGTCGTTTCCAGCAGGCCAGTGCTGACACAACTCATCTCTACGGTGGCAGTGGTTTGGGCCTGAACATCTGCCAACAACTGGTTGAGCTGATGGGAGGTAAAATCGGGGTTCAGAGCAGTTACGGCGAAGGCTCTCTGTTCTGGTTTGAGGTTCCATTAGAAAGCGCCGGTCTGAAGCATGACGCACAACCTGATCTGTCGGGCAAAGCGCGGGTATTAGCTATTCATTCACATCCGGCAACGCAGATTTTTCTGCAGGAGCTATTCCGTCAATGGCATCTGGAGGCGGATATCACCAGTCCCGGCAGAGCCTACAGGTATCTGGAAAACAAACCCGCTTACAGCCATATCCTGCTAGAAGAGAAAGCAGAACATAACCCGTCAGGCCCTTTAAGCAAGCAACTAAGCGCCTATTGGTCCGGATCAGAATCACCCAAACTGATTCTGATGCACCAACCCGGAAAACATCAGAAAACTCTGGATCTGTCCTCTTTCTATGGTGCCGTTGCTCTCCCTCTTTTTCCTGAAGAACTTCTGAGATTACTGGAAGGCACGCCGTTACCGGATCATTCACCGGCGCCGATTAACGACACCGTCTCTAAACAATTCTCCGGATACGCCCTGGTCGCAGAAGACAACAGAACGAATCAGATCGTTACCCAAGGGCTGCTTAACCAATTGGGGCTTGATGTTGTTGTCGCCGGTGATGGCTACGAAGCCCTGCACAAAATGCGGAGGGAGCACTTTGATATCGTCTTTATGGATTGCCAAATGCCGGTGATGGACGGCTTCAGAACGACTCAGGAGTTACGACAGGCTGTAGGGCTTAAAACAAACCCTCAGGTTCCTGTGGTCGCCTTGACCGCCAATGCGATGCAGGATGACCGTAAACGCTGTATTGATGCCGGTATGGATGAATTTCTGAGCAAGCCTATCGATCCAGAACAACTTCACAACATTATTAGCCGTTTTCTGGCACGGGACACTCCCGCCGAAAGCCCGCCTGAAACGACTGACGCGCCAACAGAATCCCCTTCGTCTCTGCCCGTGTTTGATTTTGAAGAATTTGCCGCGCGCCTTGGCAATGATCCTGAGCTTATGCAGCTGGTAATAGAAGCAGCAACCGATGATATTGAGAGAATATTATCTGAACTTAAAGAGATACCGGACGGCAGCCTTGCAGCAAAGTTGCATCAACTAAAAGGACTGATGGCCAATTGCTCCGCAAAAGCGCTGGAGAAACACCTCGCGATTATGGAAGAACAGAGTCAATCCGGAGACTTTGAAGGCGTTCGTCGGCAACTGCCTGAACTGGCCGCTCAGATGGATCGTTTTAAACAAGAGGTGAAAGTGCGAGTTTTCCGGGACTAGCAGCGGGAACCCTGATTCAGAGTTCCCGAAAATCTGTCAGCGGCTTTGTAACGGATGCAGTAAAAATAAATCCGCTGATTTTTGAACCCGTTTTCAAAACGGGTTCAAAACCCTTTAGTGGTGGTGGCCGCCTATACCGTGGGCATGACCATGAGCAATCTCTTCCGATGTTGCATCACGCACATCAGCGACGATCATATCAAAGGTCAGGGTTTTACCAGCCATCGGATGATTGGTATCAACCGTGACCATAAATTTACCGACTTTAACAACGGTTACCTGACGCTGCCCCTGCTCGGTCTGAACAACCGCCATCATACCCGGCTTCCATTTTTTAGCGCCCATCAGGTGTTTGGTCGGCACACGCTGTTCGCTGTCTTCACGACGCAGACCATAGGTTTCTTCAGGTGGCAGTGTAACCGTAAACTCTTCTCCCGCTTCACGGCCTTCAAGAGCTTTTTCAACACCCGGCATCATATTCTTGTGGCCATGCAGATAAGCAACCGGATCAGCCCCCACATTGCTTTCCAGCGTCTGGCCCGCTTCATCTTTCAGTGTGTAATAAAACTGAACAACCTTATCTTTTGAAATACCCATTGCGATACCTTACTGACCTTTTGAAAACATCGTACAAAAACGCAAAAAGCGAAGCCGTAGCTTCGCTTTTTGATGTCCAGAACCTTACAGGTAAGCTTCTGGACCAGGCTAGAGCCCGTTAAACCGTCAGACTAAAAAGTCTTACAGTACAACGATTTCTTCAGCCTGTGGGCCTTTCTGGCCTTGAGTTACTTTGAACTCAACCTTCTGGCCTTCCAGCAGGGTTTTGAAACCGTTACCAACGATCGCAGAGAAGTGTGCGAATACGTCAGGACCGCTTTCCTGCTCGATGAAACCAAAACCTTTAGATTCGTTGAACCATTTAACGGTTCCTTTAACTGCATTA
>NZ_CEYNZH010000060.1:0-21222 GCF_982874595.1 Oceanospirillum sp.
GATGAGGTTCATCGGGCGCTGTAAAAAAGTGTCAACTTATATCAGGACTAGACACGGACGTTTTAGAGCTAAGATCAGGCTTCTGGTGTTAGGCCATCAGCGCTCTTTTGTTCGCGCTGAACACTCCTGAATTCAATCAGTACCAGTACTGCAGGCACTACCAGAAGGATCAAAGCGGTGCCGAAGGCCAGACCAAAGACCAGAGAGGTTGCCATGGGGATCAGGAATTTCGCCTGCAGTGAGGTTTCGAACAGGATAGGCGTCAGCCCAGCGATCGTGGTAAGAGAGGTTAGCAGTACCGCCCGTAGCCGCTGGCAGGCCGCTTCCTCAATCGCTTCCAGCACCCTCATACCCTCGGCTCTGAGTTTCTGGTAGAAGGTGATCAGAACGATGGAGTCGTTAATCACAATGCCGGACAGACCAAAGAAGCCGAACAGCGAAAGCACGGTCAGATCCATACCCTGAACAAAGTGACCAAAAATAGCACCGGTCAGTCCAAAAGGGATCGCGACCATAATCGCCAATGGCCAGCGATAGGACGCAAATACCCAAGCGAGAATAATATAAATAAGGGAGAGACCCAGAATCAGACCGGTTCTCATATCTGCCATCGTTTCCTGCTGGCTGGCGGCTCGACCCTCATAGCTGATCCGTACCGGATATTGTTGCCGTAGCTGAGGAAGTAACTCCTGTTCCAGCTGGCTGATAATCTGGTTGGAGTTGGAGATATCATCATCCACATCAGCCATCACGATGACCGATAGTTCGCTATCAATTCGTCGCAGCAGATCCTGCCCCTTGCGGTATTCAAAATTAACCACCGTACTTAAGGGAACGCTGTTGCCGTTGGTCAGAATGATCGGCATCTGTTCCAGACTGCTGAGATAATTGCGCTGGCTTTCCGGCAGACGGATACGAACATCAATATTGTCATCTCCCTGATAGAAGCTCTGTATCAGAATTCCTTCCAGTGCGCCTCTCAGTTGGCGCCCTACAAAGCTGATATCCAGCCCCAAGGCTTCTCCGGCCGGGGTCAGAGAGAAGATTAGCTGTTGGCTGCCAAAGGGCAGGTCATCATCGATATTACTGACACCAGCATAGCTCTTCAGGCGATCCTGAATCTGCAGGGAGAGCTGCTTAAGCAGATTGATATCCTGACCGGAGACTTTTAGTTCAACCGCTTTTCCCGGTGGACCGTTGCGTGGCTGAGTGATCACCAGTTTTTCAAGACCTGCGGGCTCTGCTGTTCGATTGCGCCACTCAGCCATGAGTGCTGAGTTGCTGATTCGGCGTTGTTCTGCTGGCACCAGAGCGACGGTCAGACTACCAAATTCATCACCGAGGCTTTGGCCGTTAACTCCGGAATCCAGGGCCGCCATGTGATGATGTATCACCACATGATCCACCAGCTTCTGATCGAAGTGAGATTCTGTTTCTTTCAAGGCCAATGTCAGGCTGTCCAGATAATCGTAGATCTGTTCTGGGGGCGTACCTGTGGTGAACTGTACCTGAGCGGTCAGAGTGTCGCTGTCTACTACGGGGAAAAAGGTGAATTTAACCCGCCCACCAGCGAGCAGACCAACGGCAATAACTAAAAGGCCCAGGGCTGTTGCCAGTGTTGCTGCACGGTGATGGACTGCATAGCGCACCATGCGTCTGAAGCTATGGTCACGAAAATGATTAAAGCGGGCGTCAAATCGTTGTCGCCACGGGCTCTCTTTCTGATTACGCCCCTTACGGAAGCTGTGATTGAGGTGGCCGGGTAAAACCAGAAAGGACTCCACCAAGGATGCTGCGATAACGCAGGTGACCACAATGGGAATATCCACCAGAATATTGCCGATTACACCGCCGACCATAAACAGAGGCAGGAATGCGGCAATTGTCGTGAGAGAGGAGGAGACTACAGGTGCCAGCATTCTCTGGGCCCCACCGATGGCGGCGTGTTCCGCCGGTTCGCCTTGCTGGACATGGGATAGCGTGTCTTCACCGACTACGATGGCATCATCGACAATAATCCCCAGGGCCATAATCAGGCCGAAGAGGCTGATCATGTTGATACTGCCACCAATCAGATAGAGCACCGCAAGTGTCGCCAGAAAAGAGACGGGGATCCCCACGGCAACCCACCAGGCAACACGTACATTCAGAAAGAGGAAGAGAATAGCAATAACCAGAATCAGGCCGCCAAGACCATTGTTGAGCAGGAGCTGAATACGCTCCTCAAGAAACTTCCAGCGCTCGTTGTAGGCGATAACCTCAATACCTTCCGGTAACTGGGGCTGAATTTCCTGAAGCCATTGCTTCATGATTTCAGCGGACTCCAGAGTATCATCTGCCAGTGACCGCTGGAGTTTAACCTCAATGGCGGGGCGGTCTTCGTAGATAATCTGATGCTGGTCATCCTGTTCCTGCAGCACCACCTGAGCGATATCTCGGAGCAAGAGATATTCGCCGTTCTGATTGGCTTTGATCGGCAGTGCCAGAAAGCCCTCAACATCACGCTTCTGATTGAGGCCCCGGATCTGCAGTGAGCCGTCTTTTTTAGCCGCGATCCCTGCGGGGATATCCAGACTCCGGGATCGAATAACACCGGCAAGCTGCTCCAGATTCATCCCGAGCTCATGCAGGCGCTCTACCGAAACCTGAATACTGATCTCCTGCTCCGGCATTCCCGTCAGTGTGATTTTACGAATGCCCCACCGTAAGAGCTGATCTTCAATATTCCGCACAAAGGGGCGCAATTCTTCCCGGCTGTTCTGGCCGACAACCAGAAGAGTCGCGATATCGTCGTAGCGGATAACCTGTTGTATCAGGGGCTCTTCGGCTTCTTCCGGCAGTGTTGTGATGTAGGAAACCTGCTGTTTCACCTCATCCAGAACCTTGTCGAGATCGGCAAACTCTTCGACTTCCAGGCGAATCTGAGACATCCCTCTGCGCGAATCCGCGTAGACCTTGCGGATATAATTAACGCTTTTCAGCTGCTGCTCAATGGGGATGGTTATTGCGTCCTGAACATCTTCGGCACTGGCACCGGGCCAGATAACTTGTACGATCACTACATCCAGTTCAAATTCCGGGAAAAACTGGGTGTTCAGCTTATTCAGCCCCATTAGCCCTGCAAGAATCATCAGGGACATAAGAAGGTTAGCCGCTACCTTATGGGTGGTAAACAGTTGTACGAATCCTCTGACCAAGCCTTCCTGCTGCATCAGTTAATCTCCGCTTCGGGTGATGGCTGGATATCATCAGATGGTTCTTTTGTCTGATCCGGTAAAACAACCCGTACCGGTAAGCCACTAATAGCGTTGGGTAGCTGGGTAGTCAGAATCTGACTTCCTGGGGGAACTGTCTTTGCGGAAATTAAAATACTGAGTTGGCCCTGTTGATTCTGAATGGTGCCCAGTCGGCGTACTTCATGGCTGACCAGTTTGCCATCCGCAACCTGATAGATACGGTTTTGTCCGTAAAAGGCGGTTCCAGGCAGCGCGATTGCCTGTTCGACCGTAGGAAGATAAAGCGTTGCAGCCAGTGGTTGGCCGATCGGTAGCATTTTGAGTAGTGGTGACTCCGGATCAAAACGGAAAAGAGCATCGATCCCACCCTGACCAGCACGCACCTCTGCACTGAGATTACGAAGTTTCAGCGGTATCTGTTGTCCCTGATAATGAGCGACAGCTTTCAGTTTCAGTGCCTTGGGATCGTTTACACCATGGGTTAGGTCATTCAGCTGGTGCAGTAAATCTCCGGGTAGCTGGGCCCGCAGTTCCATCTGCTCCTGAGAGTAGAGTGTTGCTAGACTTTTTCCGGGACTGACCCTGTCTCCGGGGGCAACCAGAAGACTGCTGATGCGGGCGTCAAAAGGAACTTTTGTCTGGGTTCTTTCCAGATCCAGTTGAGCTTGCTGGTAAAGTGCTTTGGCTTTGTCCCGCTGCGCGGATAGCTGAATCAGGCGGTTTGCAAAGTTCTTTATGCTGAGCTCCCGGTTAGCTAAGGTCATTCGTTGACGAATGAGCGCTTGCTGAGCTTCATCCAGCGCTGATTGAGAAGCGGACCCCTGGCGCACCAGAGACTTCAGGCGCTGTACACTGGCCTGATTCAGCTCCAGTAATGCCTGGTCCTGCGTCAACAGGGCGAGGTTATTCTTTTGTTGCAGTTTCTCGTTGTTGATCAGGGCGTTCTGGTTATCCAGATCTGCTTTTCTTTGCTGGAGCAGAATTTGGCTGTCACGGTTATCCAGTTCGATCAGGATATGCCCTTTGGGCAGCAGATCTCCTTCCAGAGCATGAATCGCAGTGACATAACCGTTTACGGCTGAGGTGACATGGGTCTGAAAGGGGGATTCGGTTTTACCCAAGAGTTTAACCTGAGGCGTAAAAGCGGCAGGTTGAGCGATGATTGTGCTCACTGGCCAACGTTTATTACTGACCGGTTGAGCGTCTGGTTTGGGCTTTGTCAGTTTGAGCAGTGCAAATATCGAGATGGCTATAAAGAGAATAGAGAAAGCGGCAAAAAAAGGTTTAAACGCTTTTGAGCGATCAGAAAGCCCCATGCTTGATCCTTGTTTTAGTTCTGCGAAATGTCTACAGGGAGTTAAATGTCTTCCTGTACGGATCGGAAGATCTTTTCGGCGTATCTTAAACTCTCTGGTGTAGATTTTATATTGATTTTTTCTAATATTTGGCGGCAGGAGTATGTTATAGCTTCTGACGGGGGGTTGAGAGTACGGCAGAGAAAAGAAAAAGGGCTGTTCGTTGCCGAACAGCCCTTTCAAGCGATCTTCATGGAGGCGCGTGCAGGTGTGTGTCAGCGCAGTAAAATCTCACCGGCTTCAAGGTAGAAGGTTACTTTGCCAAAGTCCTCTTTCAGTACCCGTCCGGTATCTGCGATAACGATGTTGCATCCGGAATAAGCTTTTTTAAGTGCCTTTACTCTTGATTTGCGACGCGCCTGGGCTTCCTGCTCAAGCTCATGGCGTCGTTGTTCAAGGGCGGCCATTGCATTGCTGATGGTTTCCCGGGCTTTGAGAATCTGTTCTTTTTTTTCGGGGGAGATGCGGCGCTTTTCTTCCCGGATGCGATGAATCAGTGCCTTAAGTTGTTTTGCCTGCTCCATACCTTCTTTCAGTTTTTGCTGGACCTTGCTCATTTCGTCTCGTACAGCATCCAGAGGCCCGACTTCAAGCAGTGTAGGAACCGATGCAAGGGTCCCCAGTTGGCCGGCTTCAATATAATCCGTGGCCAGAGTGTGGCCACCAACTAGTTGCCCAGCTGCGGAAAGTTTCACAGAGTCAGTTGCCCAGAGGCGGCTATGCATGATGAGTTTCTGAGCAACGATACTGGCGTTGCATTCAACCCAGGCATCCTGAATAAAGCGGGCTTTGATATTACCTTTGGCGCGTACAACAGCATTCTCTTTTGTCGGTTGGTCCGCTGATAAACTTGGCGATTTCTGGCCGATGATGCCGCCGCCAATTTCGATATTGCCTCCGGAAACAACTGTCGCATTATCAACAAGGCCGCCGATTTTGATATCTCCGGTTGCCTCCAGCAGCATGCCAGGGTTTACCCCTTGTTTAACCTGGACACTGCCATCAAAACGAATATTGCCAGAGCCCAGATTAACCTCATCCAGCTTCAGTATGTTTTCAACGTGTACGCCCTGATCGGTAAATACCGGCATGCCTTTAATGGTCGAAACATAGGTGTGCCGGTCAGCGTAGTCGGGCCGAACACTGGCATCGAGTTTCAGTTTCTTTTCTTTACCGTGATAGGCCTTCAGGGCTTTACCGCTTACAGAGAAACCATCTTCACCGGGAACCGGTTCGGTAATCTTAAATAGTGGTGTTTCTTCAGGCAAAACCGGAAAATCACCCAGTTCGCGGAAATCAACCTGATCTTTTGTGCCCTTGAGGAGCTTTGGTCGCCGTTCTGAAACTTCTTCAACCAGAGGAATCAGCTCGCCATCTTTTCCATCTTTGGGCTTTTGGCCAAAAGCGATCAGATAGCAGCAGGGTTCTTTGATATTCTGGATACCTTCAGCGGAAAAGAGTTTGTCGATTAACTCGTTATCAAGGCCACGGAAAATACGGTTTTTCTGAAGGGCTGTATCAAATATTTCTCGGGAAGGGGGGAGACCTTTACCCAAGGCAGGGGTAATTTCAACACCAGCAATTGTCTGGTCCTGCGTGACATAAACATGAACTTCTGAATCAACAGGGCCGCCAATCTCAATTTCAAAACTTCGATGTTGCTCCACACCTCGCGCAAGATCGTTAAGCCGGGCTTCGTAGAGCGGAAAATCATCTTCGCTGTATCCGGCCTCGGCAATCATTTGACGAACCGCATCAGTAGAAATAGATAGGGCCTGCGGGCCAGGCTTGAAACGTGCTATGAGTCGATTGCCGCTGTCACTAACAAAAAAATCCAAACCAGTCGAATTTTCTTCGTTAACAGATTCTGGTGCGGTTTGATTTTCTGCTTGGTCTTGCGCAGGCGGAGTGTGTGTCTTTTCTGCAACGTCCATATTGGTCTGACTATCGTTATTATCGTTCGGGTTCATAGCGTTTGATCGCCCTGAGGAATTACAGTCTTAATTAGCTGACTTCATCATAAAGTGTATTCAGATTCCACACTTATAATAGGAGGACAACGATTTTTTACCATTGTGTGACCTATGTTAACGAAAGAGAAAATGTATTTAGTACTCTGTTTTTAAGATCTGAGCACAGCTATGCGTGAATTTTATATGCATTTTTGAAATGCTATTTTTTTGTATTAATATTCGTGAGAAATAAAGGGGTTAGCGTAGGCAAGTCTGATATTTCAGGTTATTATCCCTCCAGATTGCTGCCTGGGTTTTGATGTAATTGCAGATCGGACTTACTGCTTTTTGCCGGACATTCCTGAGGCAGCGGCGGTAAAACATGTCAGATTAGCTTCGTAGATAAAGCAAAGTTATAAGGATTAAAGGGTATTTAATGGCTGATTCATCTAAAGTTCGCGAGTTGCGCCTGAAAAGGTTGCTGGGTATCGTGCTCTTGTCAGAGTTGATGTCCGGGAAGCGCAATTTGTTGAATGTGATGCTCGATAAAGGCACCACGATGGAGAAAGACCGTAAAGAACTTGAACTCCCTCCATTACCGCATAACGCATGGCAGGGCCTCCCCCTGAAGCAGCAGCTTCGAAAAGCACGTCTTGAGTCTGCTATTCTTGCACTTTCAACTGAAGACCGTTCAGTTAATACCAAAAAGAAGCTGGTTTATCAGGATCATATCTACGCACCATCGCAATCTTCTGCGAATGGCAGCAATTCTTAAACAATTTCCACTTTTTTTGCCTCAGGCTATACCTTCGTTTAAAAGACTATCGCATAATTAGCCCCCGTTAAAACTGAGCCTTTGCTCAGCTGCTTCGATTTGAATTTATGAGTTTCCTAGTCCGAGGGTTTCTATGACTGTCCATGTAATCAAACATCCGCTGGTTCAGCACAAGCTGGGTCTGATGCGTCAACACGGTATCAGCACGAAAAGTTTTCGTGAGCTTTCATCTGAAGTTGGCACCCTTCTGACTTATGAAGCGACCAATAGTCTGGAAATGGAACATGTGACTATTAAGGGGTGGGACGGCTCTGATATTCAGGTTGAGCATATCAAAGGTAAGAAGATTACTGTTGTGCCGATTCTGCGCGCAGGCCTTGGCATGATGGATGGTGTGATGAAACTGATCCCCAGTGCCAAAGTGAGTGTTGTTGGTCTGCAGCGTAATGAAGAGACTCTGGAACCTGTACCTTACTTTGAAAAGTTGGTGGGTAAGATTGATGAGCGAATCAGTCTGGTTATTGACCCGATGCTGGCAACCGGTGGCTCCATGATCGCCACCATCGACATGCTGAAAAAGGCAGGCTGCAAAGACATTAAAGTCATTGTTCTGGTGGCGGCTCCTGAAGGTGTCGAGCGTACCCTGGAAGCGCATCCTGATGTGGAGATCTTTACGGCGTCGGTTGATGATCACCTGAATGACAAAGGGTATATCATTCCAGGTCTTGGGGATGCCGGAGATAAGATCTTTGGTACCCTTTAAGGTTGTTCTTTGTCCTGCTCAGTCTATGGCCGGGCAGGGCTTCTCCTCTCTGAAAAGCTTTTCTATTAAAAAAATAATCCGGGTGTGACATGACCTCTGAAACTCAGTTCGCTTCGGCGACCTCTCCTAAAACAATTCTGACCGGGGCGCAGATGCTTTTCGTCGCCTTTGGTGCATTGGTACTTGTGCCATTGCTGACCGGTCTTGATCCCAACGTTGCTTTGTTTACTGCCGGTTTTGGTACTCTGATTTTTCAGATTGTAACCCGTGGTAAGGTGCCTGTTTTTCTTGCTTCTTCATTTGCGTTTATCGCGCCAATTATTGCCAGTGTGCAAAGCTGGGGGATTCCAGCCACTATGGGTGGTTTGCTGGCGGCAGGTATGGCCTATCTGTTGTTGAGCGGCATTGTTCGCGTCAAAGGGGCCGATGTATTGCACCGAATTCTTCCTGCCGTTGTTGTTGGTCCGGTGATCATGGTGATTGGTTTGGCATTGGCGCCGGTTGCTGTGAATATGGCGATGGGGAAAACCGGCGATGGTTCTGCGGTACTTGTGGCATACGACAAAGCAATCATTGTTTCTATGTTCTCTCTGGTTGTGACGCTGTTGTTTGCCGTGTTCTCCAAGGGGGTGCTTCGCCTGATTCCTATTCTTGCCGGTGTTGTTGCTGGTTATCTGTTGTCTCTGTTTATGGGGATGGTGAGCTTTGTACCGGTTCATGAGGCGGCTTGGTTTGCTGTTCCATCCTTTACTTTGCCTGAATTCCATTGGCAGGCGATTCTGTTTATGGTTCCCGTTGCCATCGCCCCGGCAATTGAGCATGTGGGTGATATGGTGGCGATCAGTCAGGTAACCGGGAAAGATTACCTGAAAAAGCCCGGCCTACATCGCACCTTATTGGGTGATGGTCTGGCAACTTCCAGTGCTGCTCTGTTTGGTGGTCCGCCCAATACAACTTATTCCGAAGTTACCGGTGCGGTTATGCTGACCCGAAACTTCAATCCGGTTGTGATGACCTGGGCCGCGGTGTTTGCCATCGTGCTGGCATTCGTTGGGAAGATGGGGGCTATTCTGCAAACGATACCTGTACCTGTGATGGGTGGGATTATGACTCTATTGTTTGGTTCTATTGCCGTTGTCGGTATGAATACTTTGGTGAAATCCGGTCAGGATCTGACTGCGCCGCGCAATCTCAGTATTGTTGCTCTGATTCTGGTATTTGGTATTGGTGGTATGTATATCGGTGGTGGTGATTTCAGCCTTCAGGGTGTCAGTCTTTGTGCCATTGTTGGTATTGTTCTGAACCTGATTCTGCCAAAACACCTTGGCGAAGACGATGTAAAATAAACAATTGTACTGGTTGGCCATTACGATAAAAACCTTCGGCTTGTGCCGGAGGTTTTTTTATTTGGGTGCGTTATGTGTCGATACCCTGAGAAATATATAGATATTAGATTAGTCTAAGAAAGTGTAATACTATCAAAGGTTCATTTTATGCGCTTCAAGGGAATCAAGCGTCGGCCACAGGCGGTGTGATTTAGGTTAAGCGAGCTTAGGGTGGAATATTTATGCAAGAGAAAGAGATAGTTCAATCTGGACGTGACGTGCAGGAAGACTATTGTATTGCCCGTCAACCTATCTGTGATCAGAATCTTAAGCTCGCTGCCTATGAACTACTTTATCGGAACAACGCTACAACGGTTAATGCCAGTGTCAGTAGCCCCCATGAAGCAACTGCACGGGTCTGCACCGTTGCTTTTATGGATATAGGCATTGATCGTCTGGCTGATAAGCACCCTGTTTTTATTAATATGACGGATGAGTGGCTGTTAAAAGGCGACATGCTGCCGGAGCCTGCAGAGCGAATTGTGCTTGAAGTTCTGGAAGATATTAAGCCTACCCCGGAAGTGCTGGCCAGTCTGAAAAGCCTCCGGGCACGAGGCTATAAGATCGCACTTGACGACTTTGTGCTGACGCAGGAGACAAAGCCTTTTTTGCCTTATGCTGATCTGATTAAGCTGGATGTGATGGCTTGTTCGATTGAGGTGCTGGAAAAAAGAGTGTCTATTCTTAAGCGCCTTAATGTTCCCCTGTTGGCTGAAAAAGTTGAAACCTGGGAAGAGTTCGAAGCCTGTAAAGCGATGGGTTTTTCTCTGTTTCAGGGGTATTTTCTTTCCAAGCCGGAAACGATGCAAAGCCGTCCAAAATCGGATAGTGGCATCGTACTGACTCAGCTGATGGCTATGCTGCATCAGGCTGACCCGGATGTAACTCAGATTGAGCAACAAATCTCAAGAGACCCTCAGCTTTATTACCGGATTTTACGCTATATCAATTCTGCTCAGTATTCTTTACCCCGAAAGATTGAAAGTCTGCGTCAGGCGATTGTTCTTCTGGGCTTTGATAACCTGAAGTCTTTGGTCAGTATGATGGTATTGGCTGGTTCGAGCCGTCGTGGCGATACGCTGATGCCGATTGCTTTGCTCCGGGCGAAAATGTGCGAGTGTCTGGCCGAGAAAACGGGTAAGCACCCAAAAGAAAGCTATTTTACGGTTGGTTTGCTTTCCATGTTGGATGCTTTTTTTGATCGCCCACTGCCGTCTATTTTAGACGATCTCTCTTTGCACCCAAGTGTTGAGTCAGCTTTGATTGGCTATGAGGGTAATTTGGGGGAGGTGCTAAAGGTGATAGAAGCCTATGAGAAGGCAGACTGGGTCTATGTTGAGCAAAGTGCTTTTGAGCGAAATGTGCTCACAGAGTGTTATGTTGAGGCCATGGCCTGGGCTGATGAGGTCGTTGGTGTTGCTACGTAAGCTTTAATAGTGCTGTAAGCTGAATTTTTCTGAGTCGCTGACGGGGCTGCTGAAATAGATTAGAATTGTATATCTGTACAGTATTGAAGGTTGCAGGTATGCGCAAAATTATTCACGCTGATTGTGACTGCTTTTATGCCGCTGTTGAGATGCGTGATAATCCCTCCCTGATTGATAAACCTATCGCCGTTGGCGGTCATGCCGACAAGCGTGGGGTTATTGCAACCTGTAACTATCCCGCCCGTGCTTTTGGGGTGCGCTCGGCTATGCCTACGGGGCAGGCCCTGAAGCTTTGCCCGGACCTTATTCTCTGCAATGGACGGATGGAGGAGTACAAAGCCACGGCTAGTGCGATTCGGGAGGTCTTTTATGAGCTGACGGATCGTGTTGAAGTAGTTTCTATTGATGAGGCCTATCTGGATGTCTCTGATGTGACAGACTTTCAGGGTAGTGCTACCCGCATGGCCCTCTGGCTGAAAAGCGAAGTTATCAGACGTACCGGGGTGACTATCTCGACGGGAGTTGCCGGTAATAAGTTTCTGGCAAAAATTGCCTCCGATTGGCAAAAACCTGATGGCCTGTTTGTAATTACTCCTGACCAGGTTAATGATTTTATCCTTAAGCTGCCTGTTGGCCGTATTCATGGCGTCGGCAAGGTAACAGAGGAGAAGATGAAGCGCCTTGGTATTGAAACCTGTTCTGATCTGCAGCAAAAGACCGTTAAGCAGTTAACTGAGATGTTTGGCAAGTTCGGTCTGACCTTGTATCAGCGTGCCAGAGGAGAGGACTACCGGGAAGTTATCACCGAGCGCATCCGAAAATCCGTCAGTGTTGAACGTACCTATTCAGAGAATATTACTCAGCAGTCTGCTCTGGATGAGGCTCTTGATCGGCTGATTCCCATATTGGCAAGGCGCTATCAGGGTTACGAAGATCGTCAGATTCGCAGTGTCTTTGCTAAAGTCCGCTTTGCTGACTTTGCCTCAACCACAGTAGAAACAGCGTTCAGTGCCGAGTATGGGGGCGGAGCAGGGCGACAGACCGCATCTTCAGGGGATCCTGGCGGACTCCGGCATAACCTCAGTGAGGTTAAAGCGAATGATGCCCCGGCATGGCTTAATAAAGATTTTTTTCAGCCTCTGGTACGCGAGGCTGTCAGTCGTGGGTCATTGAATATTCGGCTTCTGGGTATCGGTGTGCGCTTAAGGGACCCCGCCGGTCCTTCTGAACAGCTCTGTTTATTTTCTGATTGAACCGGTTTACAGGGTGTTCACAGGTGATCCATGATGCTATGGATATTTTTTTCTTCATCTCCCTGTTTTCCTTAGTGATATTTTGAGTCAAATTGCATAGGATGGCGTAATCAACTTTAAATTTTCATGTTTACATTTTTAGCCCCCGGAAGTGTTGCACTATGGAAAGCTTGGCCGTTCAGGATCTGTCTATTGTTCTGGTAGAACCCTCTAATACCCAGCGAAAAATCATCATTAATGAACTCGTTGAAGAAGGTGTAAACAATATCGAGGGTGTCGGTAGTGCCCGTGAAGCCTATGCTCGTCTGAAAACGTTTCAGCCGGATCTTCTGATCACTTCTATGTACCTGCCGGACGCTACTGCGGCTGAGCTGGTTGAACTCTTACAGCGGGACCCTCTGACGGCCGATGTACCTGTTATGGTGGTTTCCAGTGAGCAGAATTACGATAATCTCGAAGCGGTCCGTCAGTCTAAAGTACTGGCACTACTGCCTAAGCCTTTCACCCGCAACGACCTTCATCGCGCCTTATTGGCAACCATCGATTACATCAATCCGGATGAACTGTCCCTAGATCTATACGATGTTGAGAGCCTGCGGGTTCTTATTGTTGATGACAGCCGCATGGCCCGTAAGCATCTGGCTCGTGTGATGAGCCAGATCGGTATCAGTGATATCACAGAAGCGGTAGATGGCCTTGATGCCCGTAATATTATCGAGCACCAATCCTTTGACCTGATTCTGACGGACTACAACATGCCGAATATGGATGGTCAGGAACTGATCAGCTATATCCGCAACGAGACGGAGTTGTCCCATGTGCCTATTCTGATGGTGACCTCTGAAGAAAACGAAACCCGTCTGAGCTCGGTAAAACAGGCTGGCGTTTCAGCGCTTTGCGATAAACCTTTTGAAGTAACTCAGGTGAAAGGCCTGCTGGCTTCTCTGCTGGATGGTTGAGTCTGCCCTACGATAGATGCCCTGTCGGTAATTTACTGACAGGTCAGACCCGCATACAGTCAACCGGCACATAACAGGGATGTGTCGTAGCCGGAGTATTTAATGGTATTTGAATTGAAGCAAAAGCCCTCTCAAGCGATCCTCCCGGATCGTCGTATGACCTTCACCACGGATGTTCCTGTGCGTGAAGTGATTCATCACAGTCTGCTGAGTTGCTCATCTGATGCAACGTTGCACGATGCCGCTTTGCAAATGAATAAACACCATGTCAGTTCCATATTGGTCATGGATTCGGGTGAGCCGGTGGGGATCTGGACCGAAGCAGATGCCCGAAAGCTGGATTTCGCAGATCACCTTCTGGGTGAAAAGCGGATTGGCGATTATATGAGCTCTCCGGTGGATACTGTTGACGGTGAAGAAAGCCTGAGTGAGATCGCGCTCAAGTTTCAGCGTCTGCGTCGTCGTCACTTTCTTGTGACTGATAAAAATCACGGTCCGATTGGTGTTGTTTCCCAAACGGATGTGATTCGTTCTCAGGGGTTGGAACATTATCTCTGTATGCGCAATGTGCGTTCAGCACTCAATCAGGCCCCACTGGTTTTGGATGAAAGGCTGTCTCTGGCTGAAGCGGTTAACCGTTTGCGCGAAAGTCAGCGAGATGCTGCGGCGGTGAGACGATACGACCCTGAACGCTATAGCATTATTACCGAGCGGGATATTGTTAACTGGATTGCCTCCGGTGTGACCGGAAAATCCCTGCGGGATGTCTGCAATAACGAACTCTATGCTGTTGATGAAGAGACAGGGCTTTTGCAGGCCAGTAATCTCCTTAAGCAGAAAGGTTTTCGACATCTTGGCGTGATCAATCAGCGTGGTGGCCTGATCGGTATCCTCTCCTACGGTGATATTCTGGATAGCGTTGAGTACGAGTATGTCAACCGCCTTCAGGAGGCATTGCAGTCCCGTGATGAAGCTCTAAAAGCATCTACTGCCCATCTTCGGTTGGCTCAGCGGGTCATCGAGGCCAGTCTTGATGGCATTATTATTACCGACAAGCGCGGCATTATTGAGTCGGTTAATCCCAAGTTTACTCAGGTGACCGGTTACAGTGAGGTGGAAGCGATTGGTCAGAGTACCAAGCTGCTGAGCTCCGGTCGCCATTCTCCCGATTTTTATCAGCATCTCTGGACTGAGCTGCAAAGCAACGGTTATTGGCAGGGAGAGATCTGGAACCGACGTAAAAATGGTCAGGTTTACCCGGAATGGCTGACCATTACGGCGATCTATGATGATGAAGGCGATATTGCACAGTTTGCAGCTATTTTCAGCGATATTACCGACCGTAAGAAAGATGAAGAACGCATCCGCCGCCTGGCCTTTTTTGATGATCTGACCGGGGTTGCCAATCGCCGCCTGTTTCAGGATCGCCTGGAGCAGGCGATCTCCAACGCCCAGCGCCATCAGCACCGTCTGGCGGTACTGTTTCTTGATCTGGATATGTTTAAGCGCATTAACGATTCTCTGGGACATGTGGTTGGCGATGAAGTGCTGAAAGTGGTTGCCGGACGTCTGGCGCACACGGTTCGGGAAGGGGATTCCGTCGCCCGGCTGGGCGGTGATGAGTTTACCGTTATGGTGCCGGAGATAGAGACTATGGAAGGTCTGATGGTTCTGGCCCAACGGATCAATGAATCGATCAGTGAACCCATCTCCATTGGCAGTCACGAGCTCTATATCTCCACCAGTATCGGTATCAGTATCTACCCGGATGATGGTATGAGCTCTGAGGATCTGATCAAGAATGCTGATGCGGCCATGTATCGGGTCAAAGCCGATGGTCGAGGGAGTTTCCACCGTTATACCGACTCACTGCATCATGACTCCGTACGAGAGCTGACGATTGAAACCCGGCTTCGCAAAGCGATCAAAGATCAGGTGTTTCAGGTGAAATATCAGCCAAAAATTGAGCTGAAAAGCGGCAAACTGATCGGTTTTGAAGCCCTGCTGCGCTGGCACGACAAGAGTAGCGGGTTAGTGGTTTCTCCGGCGGAGTTTATTCCTGTGGCGGAGCGCTTGGGCTTGATCGGTCACTTGGGTGAGTGGGTACTGGAAGAGGTTTGTCGTCACCTCATGGGTTGGCATAAAGCTGGCCTGGAGGTTGTTCCTATTGCGGTAAATATCTCTGTTCAGCAGCTTATGAAGGGGGATCTGGCCGCAACGGTTCGACGCATTGTTCAGAATAGCGGTGTCCAGGCTCACTGGTTGGAGCTTGAGGTTACCGAAAGCTGTTTTATTCCGGAACAGGCAGATCGTATCGCTGATATTCTTCATGCTTTACGTATGCAGGGGCTGCGAATCTCCATTGATGACTTCGGGACAGGTTATTCCTCTTTGAGTTATCTGCGCCGGCTTCCGTTGGATGCGCTTAAGATCGATCGCACTTTTGTCACAGATGTTGCACATAATGAAGATGATGCCCGACTGGCCTCAACCATTATCGCTATGGCTAAAGGGATGGGGTTGAAAGTTGTTGCTGAGGGAATTGAAAATCAGGATCAGTTGAGCTTCCTGCAGAGCCATAACTGCAATGAGGGGCAGGGTTTTATGTTTGCTAAGGCAGAGTCCGAGGCGCAGGTGCATCAATGGCTGTCTGAAGGTTGGAACCCCCTTGTTTCCGGCGTTTAATCGATTGAACTAAAGTATTTTAGGCGAATCCATGGCATCAACGAATACTGTTCAGATGAGCAAGTCTTCCGCTTAGACTATAAACAAAAGAGGCTTGTCCGTCGGTAAAGTTGAAGACTTGCTACAGAATTCCGTTGCTTATTGAGTGCCATAGTTGATACTCAGCTCAAAAAAACGACAGGAGGTCGTGATGTTTGAAGGGATGATGGTTATCACACTGGCGTTAGCCTATATGACGCTAACGCCAAACAGCCAGATCGGCGCACAGCAGATTCTGGCGATTCTTCTGATGTTGATCTATCAGGTGCTTTATCAGATGGTGCCGCCTGCAGTCGGTGAGGGCAGTTTTTATGCGGGTCGCCTGTTTGGCTTTCTGCCTTTGCTGGCACTGGCGATGATTCTTTTCCCAGTAATCGGCGTGCAGCTGTCTGAGGCTATAACCCGGTTCATTGGTTGGTTTGCACTGATAATGACCTCCTTTCTTTTACTGATGTTCAAGTTTGTGATGGCGTAAACCTTATCGTCCGATCTTTCGTATCACCTGATCCACTTGTTTGAGAAGGTGATACGCATGACTTTTACCCCGGATGAACATTCCCGCATTATTGAGATGGCTTGGGAAGACAGAACCCCGTTTGAGGCCATTGAACATCAGTTTGGTTTACCGGAAAAAGCGGTGATCAGTCTGATGCAATCCAGCCTTAAACCCTCCAGTTTCAGACTCTGGCGCAAGCGTGTCAGAGGCCGCAACACCAAACATCTTCAGTTACGGCCGCAAGGCGTGAGCCGAGGCTACTGCCCAACGCAATACAAACACAGATAAAGAGTCAGAATATCGGTAATCGGCTTCCGTAAACTGACTTTTTACTGCCTTTTCTATATCCTTAGTGGCTCCGATTGCCACCGTTTTAAGATGAGTTTTTATGTTGCCTAACACCACCACCCGTCTCAATAAATACATCAGTGAAAGCGGTATCTGCTCCCGTCGGGATGCGGATCGTTTTATCGAGCAGGGTAATGTGTATATCAATGGCAAGAGAGCTCAGGTGGGGGATCGCGTTTCCCACGGTGATGAAGTCAAGGTCAACGGCCAGCTGATTGAGCCGCCGGAGCATGGTGATTTTATCTTTATCGCCCTCAACAAGCCGGTGGGTATTGTCAGTACCACCGAAGGTTCTGAGAAGGACAACATCGTCGATTATGTCGGTCACAGTCATCGGATTTTCCCTATTGGCCGACTGGATAAAGACTCGCAAGGGCTGATCTTTCTCACCAACAACGGTGATCTGGTGAACAAGGTGCTGCGCGCCGGTAACAACCACGAGAAAGAGTATCTGGTGACCCTGAACCGCCCGATCAGTGATGAGGCGGTAGAGGGTATGGCCAATGGTGTGCCGATTCTGGGTACCATGACCAAAAAATGCCTGGTGGTAAAAGAAGGCCCTAATCTGATTCGCATGACACTGGTGCAAGGGCTTAACCGTCAGATTCGCCGTATGTGCGAATACTTCGGTTACGAGGTGGTCAAGCTGGAGCGGGTGCGCATTATGAATGTCAGCCTGAAAGGTCTGGCGTTAGGCGACTGGCGTGACCTGACGGAACAGGAACTGACCGAGCTGTTGAAAGCGGTGGAAGATTCCAGTTCAGAAGCACCGGAAGGGCGTCGCAGTCAGGGGGCGAAAAATTCCAGCAACCGTAATGCTGGCAGCAAAGGCAATAACCGTGGTGATCACTCATCGGGCGGTCAGAACACAGGTGTCACAGGCAAGAACAAGCGTCCGGTACGTGGTCAGCAGGCCGGTGGACGAGGCGATAGTCGCCCCGAAGGGGCTGGTCGGGGTAAAGCCGCCGCTGCTAAAGGTAAGCGTCCTCCGGTTAAACCAACCACCGGCAAAGGTGCGATTAAAGGCGGTAAGCTCTCGGGTAAAGTAGCGGCCCGTGCGGCAGCTGCTGCGGCGAAAGGCAAGGGCAAAGGTGCGGTTAAAGGTAAACCAGCGGGTAAGCGGACTCCGGCCAAAATGGGAAAAGGCGGTAAGCAACGTTAAGCGTTGGTGAACGCTACGGTTTGGTTGAAACTCTTCCTGTGAGCCGTTAGGGTAAAAGAACTTCTATTCCCAGAGATAAGGAGGACCCATGTCACACGAAGGTTATCACGAGCCCGTAAGTGAGTTATCTGATGAAACCCGGGATATGCACCGGGCGATTGTTTCATTAATGGAAGAGCTGGAAGCGGTCGATTGGTACAACCAACGCATTGATGCCTGCAAAGATGAAGAGCTGAAGGCGATCCTGGTCCATAACCGCGATGAAGAGAAAGAACATGCGGCAATGGTGATGGAGTGGATTCGTCGCCGTGATAAGGTGATGGATAAAGAATTAAAAGATTATCTGTTTACCGATAAAAAGATTGCCCACGATTAAACGCTAACCTGACTGAAAACAGGTTCTCTTTTAAATCCCGTAAAGCCCCCCGCCTTGACTCAAAGCGGGGGGGGGGCAATTCCTGCTCCAAAGCATCGGAATACTATTGCACTCTGGAAGTCTGCAAGAGGTGATAAGTCTTCAATAAGCTAAAATCGTTCAAAAATCGGTATCAAGCCTGCGTAGCTGCATAAAAGCTTCGGCGGCTTGGAGTCCCACGCTGTACCCACGGTGTTTTGCCAGGATTTCTATATGCTCATAGCTCCGGCTGTGCGGTGCAGGGCGTATCTCAGCGTCGTAGGCCTGCAGCGCTTCTTTTTTTTGTGGCAGATAACTCGCGATATCGACATAAAGATTTGGGATAAAAGGGGGCAAGTCTGACTGCTGCCAATCTGTACTTGAGAGAACTTCAAAAGCATAGATCTCTTTGACGCTCAGGCCAGGTTGAGGGCGGCAGGCTGTCATAAGCGCATGGTTCGTGATTTTATGGTCAATATTGAGATCACTGGCATGATGGGTATAGATGGTGTCGGGTTTTAATTCCGAAATAACCTGCTCAATCTCTTTGACGATGTGGAGCAGGGGGACTGCATCCATCTGGTTATCCGGAAAGCATAGGTTTTTAGAGGAGTGAGTTCCCAGTATTTGGGCCGCTTTTTTGGCTGACTCCAGTCTGAGTTGAGCGGCGGCACTCTGAACGCCCCGGGCACTGACACCGTCGGTCATAAACAACAGGTGTACTTCATTTCCAGAGGCAATGTGGCGCGCAATGGTGCCGCCACAGCCTAGCACTTCATCGTCAGTATGTGCCGCAACGATCAAGACTTTTTTCATTTCTTGTCAGCTACAAAGTTGTAGGACGCAAGCTCCCAGCCAGTCCCGTCTTCAATAATCTTATGCTGCATGTGGCTGAGCGTGAAATCGGAAAAGAGTGTTTCCAGGTGGGCTTTGTCAGAAAAGTGAACATTGCCCAGATTGGCAAAAGAGCGGCTTTTGGAGTTAAAAGTGCGCGTCCACTCGTCAACTTGTTCAATGCAGGCTTCCGGGTTGCTGAAGTCTGAGTAACGGGTTGAAAACCAGTCGATGCCGATAAATTTTCCCTGTTCCGTTAATGCTTCATAGATGTTGGAAATGGTCGAAGTAATGCCCTGTGTATCGTTATGAGTAATCGCTCCCCGATCAATAATCAGGTCAAACTTTCCGGCCGGCAGTTCTTTTGAAAAATCCATCACGTGCAGTGCATCCTGCAGTTCAGGATAAGCTTGTTTCAGATTGTTGATGGTGCTTGCGCTGCCATCAACAGCGGTATAGTTAACATCCAGGCTAAGGAAAAAAGGGATATTGGCACCCGCTCCGCAGCCAACCTCAAGCACTTTAAAGTCACTGCCAGTCGGACGGGCATAGCGCATGACATAAGAGACTAGATCGGACCAAGGCCAGCGACTCAAATGATTACTTGATGCGTATTGTTGTTCCCATTCGTTAGAAAATCCCATTACTGTTCCCTTATATTTGTTAGTGGGTTTGTCGCTGAAGATTCTTTTTTGTCCAGATAGCGAACTGCATTTTTGCCGCAATTAAAAATCAAATCAAGTACCGATAAATGCGAGATAAAGTGATCTGATTTTTGCGGATACTCCGGGTGTTGGTAATCGTGAAACAGCAGATCAATATTGCTTTCTCTGAAGCTGTTTATATCGAGATAATCGCGGCCAAACGGACCTGAAATATACGTATTGGCGTTAAATTTCTTACACAGATCCAGAACCAGGTCGCTTTTTTTACCGCTATAGTGGATTTCAGAAGCATAGATGATGCTCTTTTGTATCCCTAAGTAATCAAGCAAAGTCTCAGTATTTTTTCTGATGCACTCACCCAGAAACTTACACTGATCTGCTGTGTTGAAAAAATCATCCAGAATTGGCATAAATTCAGTATAAAAAGGTGTCTTTGCATAAGCCTGGCTGATGGTCTTACGGTGCTTTTTGATCCAGTTGCGGCTGTGGTCTATTTCCACATCTTTAATTGCTAGGTTTCCGAATCGTCCGCTGGTTTTTAACGGTATGGTGAGAGTGACTACCTGCCCGTTTGTTAATACCCTGTTGCGGTTTGTCATACTGTTTTTTTCAAACTGGACGTCATCCAGAACAATATGTATGTCTGATAACAGGATTCTTTCAAAGTAACCCAACCAGGGTAAATATGCGGGTTGATTAATCGATACTATCATCTAAAAGACCCTTATTGCGCTGCAGATAGCATCGAGCTCAGCGGTGCTCAGTGTGGGATAACATGGGATAGACAGCATGTGTTTTGTATTGTACTCCGCACCGAGAAATGCTTTCTGAGTGTGTCTGCCAAGCACTTCGTGGGCTTCTACCGGAATAATTGAAGCTATGTTGTGCTGGTGCAGATGGCTTTGCAGTGCGATAAGCGTATCGGGGTTATCAAGAGAGATAATTGCTCGGAATCGAACGGCTTTTAAGCCTGCCTCCCGAGGTTCCAGAAGCGGTAAACCCAGATGTTTATAGCATGTGAAAATATGCTCACGTTGTGTGATGAATTCGCTGAAAAATCGTTTTAGCTGTACCTGACCAACCGCGGCCTGTAAATCGGTCATCTGAAAGTTAAAGCGCAGTTGTGCATCAGACTTGGTATCAAAATCGATAAAGTCTCTCAGCCTGTCTGCCATTAAGCGGTCTTCAAACATAACTGCACCGCCCTGCCCACCGCTGGTCATAAGCTTTGTGGCATAAAATGAGAATACGGATACCGGAGATTCACGGCCAACCGGGCGACCATCCAGTGTTGCGCCCAGTGCTTGTGCGCAGTCTGCAATTGTGATGCGTCTGTACCGGTCTGGTATTCGAGTTGGCAGGCCAAAAAGGTGGGGGTGAATCAGCAGATCAAATGTTTCTGAATTATCAAAGTTGAGCTCAGTCGTTCCCGGGTGAACATCCAGGTAAACCGGGATCGCACCGGCAAGCTGTACGGCATTTTCCAGGCTGCTG
>NZ_CEYNZH010000061.1:0-20786 GCF_982874595.1 Oceanospirillum sp.
TATCCGGACTTTAACCGTCGGCTCTGGATTTACACCAGATCTGCTGGACCCTCTGACCCTGATGAAGGAGCAAAGGCGCTCGTGGGCTTTCTGATTTCAGATTTACCACCGGTGGGGAATTTCGCCCCGCCCTGAGAATGCGCGACTATATTATTCAAGCCGTTGCACGTACCCAAGGAAATAAATTGATCTGATTGTTAAGCCAGTTCAATTTAAAGGGCATCTTTTAATGGTTTGCTTCGTCTCTTTTAGTACTTTAAAGCCCTGTCTCTTTCGCCAGTTGGATAAAGCGCCCGATATGCGGGTTGTCTTCATCCTGCTGGCGCACCCCCAGAAAGATCTGTTTCTGAATCCCCTCTTTTCCCAGCCGAACCAGTGCGATGGGCAGGTTCTCGGCGTACTCCCGTCCCAGCCAAGCCGGTAAAGTCGCAACGCCTCTGTTTGCTGCGACCATCTGCAGAATGATCTCGGTGGCTTCCAGTGTTTTATGCTTTTGCGGTCGGCAGTGAGCGGGCAGCAGAAACTGCTGAAAGATATCCAGCCGTTCAATCTCCACCGGATAGGTGAACAGGGTTTCGCCCGTTACCTGATCCGGAGATAGCCACTGTTCTGCGGCCAGGGGATTGTCCTGATGGACCACTAAAACCTGCTCGTAAGGGAACACCGGTTCAAACACGATGCCTTCCCGCCAGATCGGATCAGGGGTGACCAGAATATCGATATCATGATTAAACAGCGCTGCCATACCGCCAAACTGAAAGCGTTGCTTGACGTCCAGATCGACAGAGGGGAAGACCTCCATAAAGGGCGATACCACCTTCAGCAGCCACTGATAGCAGGGGTGACATTCCATACCGATATGCAGACTGCCCTGTTCATTACGGGCAAAGCGGCTCAGATTCTCATCAATGCGTTCCAGCTGAGGCAGGATGCGCTTCGCCTCTCTCAGCAGATATTCTCCGGCCTGGGTCAGGCGCACCTTACGGCCATCTTTCAACCAGACAGGGCTACCGATCTGACCTTCCAGCTTTTTAATGGTGTGACTCAAAGCCGATTGGGTCAGGTGCAGGCTCTCTGATGCGGCTGTTAAAGAGCCCTGTTGATCGATGGCACGCAAAATACTCAGATGGCTGCGTTCTATCATTGCCTTCCCTTATGCAGAATAAAATGATGAATAAAAATAATCAATTAATGAGAAAGTACCATTATTTTTCATGATTTGCATTGTTTAGGCTATGCCCATCGCTAATTTTGCACAGGCAAAGGAATCGTCATGGCTTTAGTACACAATCTGGGTTTTCCCCGTATCGGCGCAAAGCGCGAACTGAAATTTGCTCAGGAAAGTTTCTGGAAAGGTGAGATCTCAGCGGAACAGCTGCTGACTACCGCTAAAGAGATTCGTGAGATCAATTGGCAGCAACAGAGTTCGCTGGATCTGGTGCCGATGGGGGATTTCTCCCTCTACGATCAGGTGCTGGATATGAGCTTTACCCTCGGTAACCTGCCAGAGCGGGTGCAGGAGCTGGAAGGTACTGAACTGGATAACTACTTCCGGTTAGCCCGAGGCCGTTCAGCAGGCGATACCGGATGCAGCTGTGTGCATGCTGGTGAAATGACCAAGTGGTTTGATACCAACTATCACTACATTGTGCCGGAAGTCACGGCAGAGACTGAATTTTTCCTGAACCCGGAGCGCATTCTGGCTCAGCTGGCGGAGGCGCAGATTCAGCTGGGGCTGGCTAAAGCCAAGCCCGTGATTATTGGTCCTGTGACCTACCTCTGGCTGAGTAAGGCCAAGGACGGTTCCGATCCGCTGGCGCTGCTGGATAAACTGCTGCCGGTTTACAGCGCATTGCTGGAACAGTTGTCAGATGCTGGTGCTGAATGGGTTCAGATCGATGAGCCTGCTCTGGTAACGGAGCTGGATTCGGAATGGAAACAGGCTTATGAGCATGCTTATCAAACCCTGAAAGCCAATCGCCCTCAGGTGCTGATTGCCACCTATTTCGGCACCCTGCAGGACAATCTTCAGCTGGCCTGTAATCTTCCGGTAGCAGGGCTGCATATTGATGCGGTGCGTGGTCGAGAGGAAATCACCAAGGTGGTGGACTGGCTGCCGGGTCATAAGATTCTGTCTGTAGGTGCTGTTGATGGCCGTAATATCTGGAAGACAGATCTTAAACGTGTGCTGGACTGGCTGGAGCCTGTAGCCACTAAGTTGGGAGATCGTCTCTGGCTGGCACCATCCTGTTCTCTGCTGCATGTGCCGGTGGATCTGCAGAGCGAAAGTGCTGCTACGGAAGACAAACCTGCAACACTGGATGCGGAGCTTCTTAGCTGGCTGGCTTTTGCCAAACAAAAGCTGGCAGAAGTGCAGCTGCTGGGTCGTGCCATCAATGAAGGCCGGGAGGCCGTTGCCGAAGCATTAGCGGAGAATCAGGCTGCGATTACCAGTCGTCGTCTGTCGGAGCGGGTACATAACCGCGCGGTAAAAGCGAGCGTTGGTGGAATCACCTCAGGCTTTGGTCAGCGTCAGAGTGCTTACGCCTTCCGTGCTGCTAAGCAGGAGAAGATTCTTAATCTGCCGTTGTATCCGACAACCACTATCGGCTCTTTCCCACAGACGGCTGAGATCCGTAAAGCTCGTCTGGCTTACAAAAAACATGAGTTGAGCGAGTCGGAGTATCAGGCGCAGATGAAAGCCGAGATCGAACGTGCCGTGCTGGAGCAGGAAAAGCTGGGTCTGGATGTGCTGGTGCACGGAGAAGCCGAGCGTAACGACATGGTGGAATACTTTGGTGAACAGCTGGAAGGCTATGCCTTCAGTCGTTTCGGCTGGGTGCAGTCATACGGTTCCCGCTGTGTGAAGCCGCCGATTCTGTTTGGTGATATCAGCCGCCCACAGCCGATGACCGTTGCCTGGACGCAGTTTGCTCAGTCCCTGACCGACAAACCGATGAAAGGCATGCTGACAGGCCCGGTGACCATTCTGAACTGGTCCTTTGTGCGCGACGATCAGCCCCGCAAAGAGAGCTGCCTGCAGCTGGCGCTGGCGATCCGTCAGGAGGTTCGGGATCTGGAAGCCGCAGGCGTTATCGTCATTCAGATCGATGAAGCGGCCCTGCGTGAAGGCCTGCCCCTGCGTCGTAGCGAATGGCAGCACTATCTGGATTGGGCTGTGAACTGCTTCCGGATCAGCGCTAACGGTGTCTCTGATGAAACTCAGATCCACACCCACATGTGTTATTCCGAGTTTAATGACATCATCGAATCCATCGCCCGGATGGATGCCGATGTGATTACCATAGAAACCTCCCGTTCCGATATGGAGCTGTTGGATGTATTTGAGGCCTTTGAATACCCGAATGAGATCGGCCCCGGGGTTTACGACATTCACTCGCCGAATATCCCGAGCGAAGCTCAGATGGTGAAGCTGATGAGCAAAGCCGCTGAGCGTATTCCGGCAGAACGCCTGTGGGTGAATCCGGATTGCGGCCTGAAAACCCGCCAGTGGCCGGAAGTGATTCCCGCGCTGGAGAATATGGTCACCGCCGCCCGCACCCTGCGTAAGCAGGCGGCTTCCGGCAAGGCCTCAGATCAGGTAGAGCGGGAAGCGGAACCGGCATAATGCTGAGATAGCCTCTGCAATCGCAACCTGAAAATACACAAAACCCCCGTTGTTTCAGATAGCGGGGGTTTTGTTTTACTAAATGAACTGACGGGGAAGTGAATCAGAGTGTATTTCGCTCGATCACTTCCGGTAGCCAGATCAGGTCGGTGACACCGATATCGATTCCCTGCTGATTGAGAAGTGTCGTCAACTGGCCTCTGTGATGTGTCTGGTGATTAAAAAAGTGCGTCACCGCAAGCCAAAGCTCATATTTGCGTGGGATAGGATTCACGATACTGGTGTATCTGAGTTCGCCCTGAAGCTCGACATCCGTTAGCTGTTTGCACCAGTCGGTTATCTTCTGATCCGTGGCTTTGCGGTCAGCCTGAAGCGCGTCAAAATCGGAATGCAGTTCCTGATCCAAACCTGAAGTCTCAAAGGGCTCATCAAGAAAGCGGCCCAGCCATATTTTATCGCCCAACAGCAGATGGTTGAGGGTGCCGTGAATGGATTTGAAAAATGCACCTCTGTCCGTTTTTCTTTCCTGGTCAGATAGCTGGACACAGGCTGTATAGATACGTTCATTCATCCACCTGTTATAGGCAGCGAGGTCCCGGGCTTGCTGGGCGTGCATAAAAACTCCTTTTTATCAGCCGGCTTGGCAGACTGTTAGGTATGAACATAGAGTGATGTTGTTTAGCGTCAGTGTACCATCGGCTGTTCGGGCTGATGCCGCAACAAGAGTTTAATCTGTTAAAATCCCTGAAATTTTTAACCAGCGGGATAGACGAGTTATGGCGATTGATCTGCCGGATGATTGGTTGGCGGTGTTGGGTGGTGAGTTCGAACAGCCCTATATGCAGAATCTTAAAGCCTTTCTGGCACAGGAAAAAGCACAGGGTAAGGTGATCTACCCGCACTCGTCGGATTGGTTTAACGCCTTTAAATACACACCGCTGGATCAGGTTAAAGTGGTGATTCTGGGGCAGGACCCGTACCACGGCCCGGATCAGGCTCATGGTCTGTGCTTCTCGGTGCGTCCCGGGGTTAAAACACCACCATCACTGGTGAATATCTATAAAGAGCTGCAAAGCGACCTTGGCGTACAGCCGGTGAACCACGGCTATCTCACCAGCTGGGCAAAGCAGGGCGTGCTGATGCTGAATGCGGTGCTGACGGTGGAGCAGGCCAATGCCGCTTCCCATCAGAAAAAAGGCTGGGAGCAGTTCACCGATAAGGTGATTCATATTATCAACGAGCAGCTGGATGGTGTGGTATTTCTGCTGTGGGGTAGTTACGCCCAGAAGAAGGCGTCTTTTGTTGATCAGAATAAACATCTGGTGCTGAAGTCGGTGCACCCGTCACCGCTGTCGGCGCACCGTGGCTTCTTTGGTAACCGTCAGTTCAGTCAGGCCAATGAGTTTCTGATCTCCCGTGGTAAACAGCCTATTAACTGGCAGCTGCCGGAGCAACCGGAAGCCTGATCTTTTCAGAAAAAACAGGCTGGTTCTGAATAGTGAGTTTTTAGAAACACAAAAGGCGCGGATCTTTCGATTCGCGCCTTTTTATTTGAGCGGCTGCTCGGAAGAAACCAGAAGAAAAGAAAATCAGATCTCCTGCTTTTCCAGTCCATAAGGCAGGTCGATCAGCGTCAGTGGCTGATCATCGGCGGTCAGCAGGGGCTCTTCCAGCGTGTTGTCTTTCAGGACTGCTAACAGTTCGGTTTTGCCTTCAGCGTTGATGGCGGTGAGCAGGATTTCACCGGCTTCCGTTTTGTCGCCTTCCAGCAGGCAGATCACCTGATCACCCACCTTGGCCTCACCTTCACCCACCAATCGCTGCAGACGTTTCTTAACGCCACCACGGTACTGGGCGCGGGCGATAATCTCCTGTCCGGTGTAACAGCCTTTCTTAAAGCTGATGGCTCCGGTGGCCTGATAGTTGAGCATCTGAGGGATAAACTGATCGGTGTGGCTCTGCTTCAGCAGAATCTGTACGTTTTCGATCTGAGTCAGATTCCAGGCGGCTTCAGCGACCGGTGTCAGTTCGGAATCAAAAAGAGCGGTCAGGGTTTCAAAGCGGCACAGGCCGATACTGCGTTCAGTCATGCCCGGCAGGTTGAAGCTATCAACGCCTTCGGCCTTTGCATCAGCATGGTTAAAACCAACCACAGCGATCTCGTCGGATTTGTCCTCAAAGGTGCAGCGGTACAGAGGCGCAAATTTGCTCAGATTGGTTTGCGTGGTGTCCAGCGTTGAGCGCGGTAATAACAGCAGCAGGCCATCCGGGTGACGTACAACGTAGAAAGTGGCGTAGGGGCGACCTTTCGGCGAGGTCAGCAGGGAAGGGCGCAGTTCACCTTCCGGCAGATCCTCAATCTTCTGGCTGGCCTGACCGTGCAGCAGTTTGGCGGCCATATCGCCTTTGATCAGCAGAACACCCATGCTGGCCAACGGGCTGAAGGTTCTGGTGGTACCGAGCTGTTTTGCCTGCTCCTGTAGCGAGGTTTCGATAGCAGGCAGTTGAGAGTATTGATTGGTGCTCAGTGTTGATTCCATAGCGGGTTCCATAGGATTGGTGGCGGTTGATCGCGCTGAGAGTTAACCCGTTCTCGATGCAGCGTTGTTCGGGTTATCGCGTCAGCCATCCGGCAGTAATTGATTTAGTATTTTAAGCTGACCTCTGAAATCCGACAGGCTTCAGCTATCATTATTGAACTTTTACTTAATGTTGGTTTTCCAAGAGCTGATTTCAAGTCCGAATCGCTTTATCTCTCAACACGTTATCCCTTAAATGAACCGCTATAACGCTGACTGAACCTGATATGAAACCGAACACTGCTTCTACTCACTCCCTGATGCCCTGGATCACTGCCTTTGCAGTGCTGGCTCTGTTGGTGCAGTGTTTCGGCATGCTGACGGAACCCGCTGCCAGATTGGGGGCTTCCCATGGAGAGTCCGCAGTGTTTGCGACGGATCCCCAAGGCGGACAGGGTTTAATGCTGGCCTCTGGCTTCACCGAATCCTTAGCGGAATCCGATCACTCCGGGCAAGGTCATGCAGGGTCTGCCAGACTGATGCCGGACACCGCTCCGGTTATGAGCTGCTGTGATGATAAAAGTCAGCCGATAACGCTGGCAGAGATCCAGCTGTTATCCCTGATCTTTATTCTTGGGTTGTTCACACTTTTAATCGTCACGGGTCAGGCTCCTAAGCCCCGGGCGCTGCCGTTATCCTCCTGCATACGTTTACACAAGCTCCATTGCTGTTGGCTGAACTAGAGTTGCTGGCTGAATCGGATCTCTGATTTTCAGGCGGCGGGTCTCTGACGCTGCTGGCTGAAAATGCCTATGGCGAAAGGCCATAAAGATCAGTCCGATCAAAAAGTACATTTCATTAAAAAGTACATTCAACCCGTTTTAACAGCAGGATTATTTTGTGTTGTATTTTATTAAGAGCATTTTTTCATTACGTTTTTCATCGTTATCTCTAAGGCGGGGCAAGGCTGTTTCCCGTGGTACTAAGATTGTTTCCAGTGGCGCTAAGGTTGTTTCTCGTGGACGTAAAGCGCTTCTGGTGCTGAGTTTAGGTCTGTTAGCGGCCTGCAGCGACGACAGTCAAACCGAGATGAACAATCACAGCGCGATGGCTACAGACACCGCTGTAAAAGCAGAGCGTTGGTATACGCAGGAGATGGTGAATCAGGGGAAACCGCTTTATCAGGAATACTGTGCCCAGTGTCATGGTGGTTTTGGTCAGGGAAATCCTGACTGGCGAAAACCTACGGAAGATGGTCGTTACCTGCCACCGCCGCTGAATGGCACAGGTCACGCCTGGCACCACCCGCTGGATCAGCTTCGCGGCGTAATCAAACACGGTCGCGGGCCGGATGTACCCTCAGATATGCCAGCCTGGAAAGATAAAATGACCGATCAGGAGATCGACAGTGTGATCGCCTGGTTCCAGTCCCGCTGGCCCGATAAGATCTATCAGGCTTGGAGTCGTCCTAAGTATTAAAATCCACGACGAAATTTTTTTGATCACGCTTGACCCTGTAGCCTACTACAGGGTTTAGAATGCAGTTATTGAAGCTTATTATCTGAAACAGTTAATCTGAATCCTTTAAGCTAATTCCTTTGAGCTAATTCCTTTAAGAGCTAGGTAGCGAACATGAGCAAAGAAGTTGTTATTACACTGGAAGGTCTTTCCTGCAACGGTTGTGTGAACTCAGTAACCACTGCCCTGATGATGGTCGATGGCGTTGAGCAGGCTGATGTCACCCTGTACGAAGCCCATGTCACCGGCACGATGAAGGTAGAAGACCTGATCGATGCGGTGGAAGAAGCCGGTTTCGATGCGGAAGAAAAGAAAGCCTGATCTGACAGGTTTCTCGCACGATTTTTGATGGTACAGATTCCGGACGGGTTTAGCCCCGGAGAAACTTCTGTGCATCGTATCTGATCCGGCTTAGGCCGGATCAGTCATTTTTACCGGCTGATATTGGCGCAGAGCGCGGATAGCAGCCAAAGGGAGGTTTTATGTCTGAAGCGGATAAAAACCAGCCGTCGCAGGAATACCGTTTTGCCTTGCGGGGCATGCACTGTGCCAGTTGTGTGCAGCAGGTGCAGAGTGCGCTGGATCAGCTGGAAGGTATTGATAAAGCCGAGGTCAATCTGCCGGATCGTTCCGCCAGTGTGTCTGCTGCCGTGGCTCCGGAAAAAGTGATCGCTGCGGTGGAAGAAGCGGGCTTTGGCGCAACCCTGCTGGATGACAGCTACGGTGAGGATGAGCGTCAGGCGGAAGAGAAAGCGCACTACCATCAGCAGCTGAAGCAGACCGGTGCGGCGCTGGCGCTGGGTATCCCGCTGATGGCGATGATGTTCTGGGACGGTATGCCGATGCTGAACAACGCCTCCGGTCAGATCTTCTGGCAGGTCACGGGCCTTTTGACACTGGCGGTGATGGTTTATTCCGGCGGGCACTTCTATCAGGGCGCATGGGCGGCGTTTAAAAATCACTATGCCAATATGGATACCCTGATCGCTCTGGGTACGGGCACCGCCTGGTTGTTCTCTATGCTGATCTCTTTCTGGCCGGATCTGGTGCCGGAGCAGGCGCGTCACGTCTACTTTGAGGCCGCCGTCTTTATTATCGGTCTGGTGAATCTGGGGCAGGCGCTGGAAAGCCGCGCCCGGGGGCAGGCCTCCCAGGCGATCCGTAAGCTGCTTAATCTGCAGCCGGAAACCGCCCGCCTGATCCGTAAGGAGGATGGCGAAGAGGTGGATATGCGCATCGAGTCGATCCAGAAGGGCGATATGATCCGGGTGCGTCCCGGTGAAAAAATCCCGGTGGATGGCAAGGTGATGGAAGGCGAGACCCGGGTGGATGAGTCCATGCTCACCGGTGAGCCGATGCCGGTGAGTAAAAAGAAACGGGATGAAGTCACCGCCGGTACGTTAAACCAGAGCGGCATCATCCGTATCCGCACCTTGCGGGTTGGTAGTGATACCGCGCTGGCGAAGATTATCGATCAGGTGCGGCAGGCGCAGAATGCCAAACCGGCGCTGGGTCGTCTGGCGGATAAGATCGCTGCCGTCTTTGTGCCTACGGTACTGATTATCGCGGTGCTGACCGCTCTGGCCTGGTTTAACTTCGGCCCGGAACCGGTGTCGGCCTATATGCTGGTGACCACCATGACGGTGTTAGTGATCGCTTGCCCCTGTGCTTTGGGCCTTGCGACGCCCATGTCCATTATGGTGGGCGTGGGTAAAGCTGCCGAGCACGGTATTTTGATCCGCAAAGGCGATGCGTTGCAGCAGGCGGCTGAGGTGGATGTGGTGGTGCTGGATAAAACCGGTACCGTGACCCAGGGCCACCCTGAAGTGACCGATCTGGTACTGCTGGATGCCGGCAAAACACAGGGTTTAACCGAGCAGGATCTGCTCAAGTTTGCCGTCAGTCTTGAAGTCGCCTCCGAGCATCCGCTGGCGCAGGCGATTGTGAATCGCGCTAAAACCGAAGCCATCAGCGTTCAGGAAGCGAAAGAGATTCAGCCGGTGGCCGGGCAGGGTATTCAGGGGCAGTTTACTGGTGATGACTCCAATGTAAGCCAGCGCTTACTGCTGGGCAACCGCGCCCTGATGCAGAGCTTTGATCTGGAATTGGGCACTGCTGAAACTCAGATGCAGGCTCTGGCGGAGCAGGGCAAAACACCGGTATTGCTGGCGCTGAATGAGACTGTGATCGGTGTGTTAGCGATTGCTGATCCGGTGAAAGAGGACTCGAAAGCGGCCATCGCCCGCCTGAAAAAGCAGGGCGTCAAAGTGATGATGCTCACCGGTGATAACCGGATTACCGCCCAGGCGGTAGCAAACGAAGTGGGTGTCGATCAGGTGATCGCCGAAGTGATGCCGGATCATAAAGCCGATGAGATCCGCAAGCTGCAGCAGCAGGGGCTTAAGGTGGCCATGGTGGGTGATGGCATCAACGATGCCCCGGCGCTGGCGCAGGCCGATGTGGGCATGGCGATTGGTACGGGTACCGATATTGCTATCGAAAGTGCGGATCTGACTCTGATGCGCGGTTCACTGCAGGGCATTGCTGATGCGATGGAGATCTCGAAACTGACGGTCAGCAATATCAAACAGAACCTGTTTGGTGCCTTTGTTTATAACAGCATCGGTATTCCGCTGGCGGCGGGTGTCCTGTTCCCGGTCTTTGGCTGGTTGCTGAACCCGGCCTTTGCCGGAGCCGCCATGGCGATGTCATCGGTGACCGTGGTGAGTAACGCCAACCGTCTGCGGCTGAAGAAGCTATCGGCAGATACCTAATCCTTTGTCGGCGGATAATCAGCGGATAAAAAGTGGAGGAAAAATGATGAGCGTATTGGTAAATCTGGCAGGTCTTGTGCTGATCGGGCTGGTGATCTGGTGGTTCTGGCTGAAGCGGCCAAACTCGGGGCAGTAGTTCTCTGAGTTAAAAGAACCGCTGGTTTAAAAGCACCGCTGAGTTAAAAACATCACTAGGTTAAAAGCATCGCTGGGTTTTAAGTAAAGATAAATTAAGCGAAGATAAAAAAACGGGAGCCGTATGGCTCCCGTGTCCTATCAGTTATGTCAGATCGCCTCATTTAGAGGTTGCCTGAATAAACGGACTAGCAGAGTTCTATGCTGTTCGTTAGCGCTATTTCAGGCGCTCGACACCGATCATTTTGAGGATCTGTTTCTCGTAGAACGGCTCAGGATTACCGGTCTTCATCTTACGGATGAAGTACTTCTCAAAGGCGACCTTTGCCAGATGCACCCATTTGCCCTTCTTGAACCAGTTGACGTTGCGCGGTGGAATCTGTGGCAATGCCACAAAAGCGGCTCCTGTATCGCCCATATCCGCCAGACAGATGGCATTCCAGGTCGCTTTGGCTTCCGGCTCTTCACCTTTCAGCACCGCATCCAGATTTTCCACAATGGCGGTCACCATGGACTCAATCATATAGCCGGTTTTAGGCACGCCGGTGGGCACAGGAGTGGCTTCGGTCGGTGCGATGGCGATACAGACCCCCGCTGACCAGATATTGTCGTATTTCGGGCTACGCTGATGATCATCAACAATCACAAAGCCGCGCGGATTACAGAGATCCGCTACGTTGGCGACACAATCTACGCCTTTGAAGGCCGGTAGCATCATGGAGTGTTTAAACGGCAGTTCGTGCTGTTTGATCACTTCACCACTGTCGTTGTGTTCATCCACATACATCATGCCTTCTTCCACTTTGGAAACCTTGGCGTTGCAGATCCACTTGATGTGGTGCATACGCAGGTCGGACTCCAGCATGGATTTGGAATCACCAACACCGCCTAAGCCCAGATGGCCGATATAGGGTTCGCTGGTGACAAAGGTCATAGGGACTTTGTCGCGGATTTTTCGGTTCTGCAGCTCTTTGTTCAGAATAAAAGCGTATTCGTAGGCGGGGCCAAAGCAGCTGGCTCCGGCCATAGCACCCACGACAACAGGGCCGGGGTCTTCGCAAAGCTGTTCAAAGTTTTTGTAGGAGTCCAGTGCATGGGGCAGAGAGCATACCGATTGCGTATGGCCACCGTGGGGGCCTGCACCTTCCACTTCGTCAAAGGCCAGTTTAGGCCCGGTCATAATCAGCAGGTGGTCATAGTGAACGGCTTCGCCATTCGCCAGGGTCAGGCTGTTGCTTTCGGGGCTGATAGCGTCCACAGCCTGAGGGATAAAGTTGATATCGTGTTTTTGCAGGTGAGGGGCGATTTTGAAGCTGATCTCTTCGGAATCCCGCCAGCCAACGGCAACCCAGGGGTTGGAGGGAACAAACTGGAAGTAATCCCGTTCGTTGATCACGGTGATTTCGTGAGATTTACCGAGCTTGTGGCGTAACTCGTACGCTGCTGCCATACCGCCGGTGCCGGCACCGAGCACTACTATATGAGCCATCGCAGGCCTCCTTGGGGGAGTGGTTTTGATAATTGTTATAAACCTGCGATCTATCTTAGTAACTTTTTTGCATATTAGTAAAGTTAAAATTAGCTTTTTTTAACTTATTCGTTTTAGGCTTAATCTTTTTTAAATTTGTCGCCCCAAACTTCTTCCAGGCGATTATCCCGGCCACAGCTAGTGCGGTAGAAGGTATAGCGGATCGGATTCTTCATGTAGTAATCCTGATGGTAGTCTTCAGCCGGATAGAAGGTACTGGCAGGTTTGATTTCGGTCTGGATCTTTTTATCAAAATCCTGCTGAACCTTTTCTTTGCTGGCTGTTGCCAGACGCATCTGCTCGTCATCGATCGGGTAGATGCCCGAACGGTACTGAGTGCCGGTATCACAGAACTGACGGTTGATGGCGAAAGGGTCGACATTAACCCAGAAGACATCCAGCAGGGTCTGATAACTGATGATATCCGGGTCGTAGACAATCTCGACAGCTTCCGTGTGGCCGGTAACGCCTGCGGAGACTTCACGGTAGGTCGGGTTTTTCTTGTGGCCGTCGGTGTAACCGGATGTCGTACTGATAACACCATCCAGTTCGTCAAAGGGCGGTTCCATACACCAGAAGCAGCCTCCGGCAAAGATCGCTCTTGTTTCACCAGCCTGGGCTAAAGGGCTGTGAAAAGCAGTTACCAATAGAATAAGTACTGATAGGGCTGTCGCAATAAGCGTGCTGTTGTACTGAGAAGGTAGGATATAGCTCATGTTGAAGACTCCTTTTATTTCAGAAGAAATACGCAGAGTTTCAGCATTCGGATTCAAACAAGAGGGAAACCGGTCCAAAAACGATCAGAGCCTGTGCCGATACCAGTTTTCCAGTGCTTTCTTCAGCAACTGGGTATCTAATGGTTTTGCCAAAAACTCCTGCATGCCAGCCTGAAGGCAGCGTTGGCGATCCATTTCCATCACATTGGCTGTCAGGGCGACAACAGGCGTTGTTTTGTTTGGCGAACCGTCTTTCCGAAGTATTCTGCTGCAGGTAATGCCGTCCATAACGGGCATCTGACAATCCATAAGGATGAGTCCGTATTGTCGTTTTTGACACATTTCCAGTGCAATCTGGCCATTTTCGGCATGTTCAGTGTTATAGCCGAGTTTTTTCAGAATCGCGATGGCTAGTTTGGCATTGACCTGATTGTCTTCAACAATAAGGATCAGCGGTTCTCCCTCCGATGTCTCAGGTTGAACCCCAAGTGGTTTGTTTTGGTGTTGGACGATCTGTTCCGGATCAACTTTAACCGGAATCCGGAACCAGAAAACGGAGCCCTTACCGGGCTGACTGCGAACGCCGATTTCGCCCTGCATCGCTTCAACAATTTCGCGACATAGCGATAAGCCCAAGCCGCTGCCCCCGTAATGGCGGGTTGTTGAGCTATCTGCCTGGGTAAAGGGGTCAAACAGTCGTTTTTGTACATCCGGCGGGATACCGATGCCGCTGTCCTCGATCTCGATTAGCACCTGCCGGGTAATAAGGCCGCTGGAATCAGTTTGCTTCGATGCTTCTGAGAGCCCACCGCGTATTCTTAGGGCGATGCTGCCGGATTCAGTGAACTTTACGGCATTGCCCAGCAGGTTAATCATAATCTGCTGCAGACGCAGGGGATCGGATAATACCTCCCGAGGCAGGTTTGGGTCTGAATCCAGATGGAAGTGAAGCTGCTTGCGGGTGAGGTCGGCATTAATGACTGAGCGTGCACTTTGAGCACAAGCGACCAGGTCCAGTGATTTATGCTCAATAGGCATCTTTTTCTGCTGTAAGCGTGACAGGTCGAGAATATTGTTAATCAGATTGAGCAGAGCTTTGCCGGAGGCTGTGATGTCATCAAGCAGAGAGGCTGCAGATGAGGTTTGCTGCAGCTCTTCTTCCAGCCGGAGCAGTTCTACAGAGCCCAGAATACCGTTGAGCGGGGTTCGTATTTCGTGACTCATATTGGATAAAAAATCACTTTTGCTGCGGCTTGCGGCTTCAGCTTTCAGAGCCAGTTGTTGGTTACGACGTAACTCAAGATAGTTAATAAAGGTGAAGATCGTCGCAATAATCAGGATGCTGATCAGCAGAAAGACAACCCAGCGGTAGTTTTCCTGCACCTTAAGGGCAAACTGACTTTCGGTAGCCGATATAGCGGAAGCGATGGTTCGGGATGAGTGCATAAAACGGGGAATAAAGCTTTGCATGCGCTCATTGTATTGTCTCGCCTGATCTGGGGTCAGGTTTTCCAGGTCATCCTCAAGCTTGATAAGAATTGTCTGCAGGCGATCAACCTCGGTAAGAATATCCTTATCCAGTTGCTCAATGAGTTCACGGGTTGCGCCTTTGCTGACAATATTAATCCGGCTCCAGAGAATTTCCATTCTGAAACTGATCTCGTCACGTTGCGCTGGATCTGCTCCGACGGCATAGCTGTTAATCTCATTAACCAGTCTCAGTAGTTCGACTTCAATCCGGGTGCTGTTCCAGTAACGCTCATCTTTGGTGAGCATAGAGAACTCATCGATCTCTTTCTCCAGCCGGAAAAGAGAACTGGCGATAAAAAAGACCAATACGATCAGACTTAGTGCCAGTATCACTGGCTTGATCAGACCCAAACGTTTTGATAACACCGCTGAATACGCTCCCTGAAACCGATTGGCTTGTTAATGCAATATGATCGTTTTCAATTGCCAGATAGAGTGTGCCTGAAAGGGAGGCACATTGATTTCAGGCTGGTCCGAGAAAGGGTAAAGCACCCATAGCGGGCCTTTGTCTCTGATACGCATTGCTTTCCCATCCATGGCGTAGGCGATAAAGGCGTTATTGTTTACCAGAGTCTCGACATCAACTTCGATCGAGTAATCGTTCAAAGCGATCATCGTGACTTTCTTGCCGGCAATATTTGCATTCAGTGCTTCAAACAGATCTTTGAATCGTACTGATGAAAAGGTATGACGCTTATCTGTCCAGATTGTTTCAGTTGTCACTGTGTTTTCTGGCATGGCTTCAAGATCTGAACGTGTCAGGGTGACTGGTTGATCCAGCCCTTCGATCGTCAGAAGAGGACGTTGAGCCCAGGCGGAGGTTGTTATTGTAAGAAGACAGACCAGTAAAACAATTTTAAGCAGCGTTGATTTTCCTGTCTGGCAGACGGATACCTGTGCCCGAATTGCGTTCATAGTAAGGCTCCCGTTGGGGTATTTAAGTGTAAAAAGATTCTTATAAAATATTTTTTATGATAACGGTTTCTTGGTTGCACCGTTATCTTTGATTAAAGCAGATTGTTCTGGTGTGAGAAAATCGGATTACTGTCGTCTCAGAAACCGGCATAAATCGGAACACGCATAAAAAAACCGGCGACTGCAAAAGCAGAGGCCGGTTTAAGTATTCACAAGGGAATACGTGGAAACTTATGCCGCGAAGTTAGCCGCTGCAAAGTCCCAGTTCGCCAGAGCCCAGAAACCTTTCAGGTAGTTAGGGCGCACGTTGCGGTAGTCGATGTAGTAGGCGTGTTCCCACAGGTCAACAGTGATCAGTGCGGTCTGATCAGCCGTCATTGGGGTACCCGCGTTGCTGGTGTTAACGATTTCCAGAGAACCGTCAGCGTTCTTAACCAGCCAGGTCCAGCTGGAGCCGAAGTTGTTCACAGCTTTATCGTTGAATTCGTTCTGGAACGCTTCGAAAGAACCCCACTTAGCGTTGATTGCATCTGCCAGTGCGCCTGTTGGCTCACCGCCACCGTTTGGAGACAGACTGTTCCAGTAGAAGGTGTGGTTCCAGATCTGAGCCGCGTTGTTGAAAACAGGGCCTGCAGGAGCTGCTTTGATGATCTCTTCCAGAGTTTTACCTTCAAACTCAGTGCCAGGAACCAGACCGTTCAGTTTGTCCACGTAAGTGTTGTGGTGTTTACCGTGGTGGAATTCCAGAGTCTCAGCAGAGATGTGTGGCTCAAGTGCTGATTTGTCATAAGGCAGTGCAGGTAATTCAAATGCCATGGTTGTTTTCTCCATCAACTCACGTAAAAAAATTTGAAGTTATCTAAACGACACTTCGGCCAATAATTGTCCAGATTTCACAGCCCCTCACGAACAGATTCAGAGGCTTATCTGTGTTTAAAGTGCGTGAATAATAGCACTTCATTTACAGGGTTTCTATTTCTGAGTAGAACGCTTGGATATTATTTATTGATCAAAAGTTCTGAAAAGCCTGGCTACATTAGCAATTAGTGCATTTATTTACGATACACAATGTAATAGCCTTATCTCAATCTGCGAAAATATGCAGGTAAAATCTGTATTTAGCAATTGCGCTTAATGTCAAAAAATCGTATCGAAAAAAAACGGACCCGGATTCTAAACATGTCACCAGATAATATGAAAATTATTCCCGAACGTGATGAGCCTGCACCAATCCGATCTGGTAGTTCAGGCGTATTTGCTGGCAACAGTCTGATCTGGTTTGCGGTTGCCGGGCTGATTGCCGGTATTGCAGCTGTTTATTTTCAGAATACGCAACTCGCTGCAAAAGTAGAGCTTCAGCAAGCAAGTTTAAGTCAGTCAGCTCAACGTATCCAGCTTCTGGAAGATGAGCTTGTCGCTACTGGCCGCGATCTTTCCAAGTCAGGCAATACGTTAGAAAAACGTCTGGAAGTATCTGAGCACGAGATCCGTAAGTTGTGGGATCTGAGTAATAAACGCAACAAAGTTGATATTGCTAAAAACGAAGCAACTTTAAAGCAGCTGACAAAAGAGATTAAGGCGCTTGGAGCCAGTCAAAAAGAGCAACAGCTTGCTATGACTGATGAGAGGGCAACCCGTGAGAATATAGATAAAGCACTGGCAGCCGAACAGCAGGTGTTTCATCAGCGTCTGACGGCTGCAGCTTCTGATGTAAGTTCGATGGGCATCGATTTGAAAGTACTCTCCGAAACGCAGGCTCAACTGAGTGCAGATCTTGCTGAAGCTAAGAAAGATCTGGCTAAAATCGATAGCACAGCGATTCAGAATATCGAGAATACGGTGTCAGTTTATGACGAGCGACTCGATGCAATTGATGCTTCACGCCGCCAGCTGACCAGTAACGTGACGCGTTTGAATACTGATGTAAACAGGCTTCAGCTGGAAGTGAATGCTTTGATTAAATCGGATCAGTCTCAGCCTTCTGCGGTGGTAGCTCCCGCCCAGTAGCAATGAGTGATCTGATAATAAAAAAGGACGGTTTGCCGTCCTCTTTTGCGTTCTGAGGTTCTGTTTTTGTTTAAAACGCTATCCTGGCCCAATGTTATACGCCTGGAGATTAAGAAGGGCGTTGGTGTGGTTAAAAGTTGGTGTGGTTAAAAACTGAATCTGACACTAAATAAAACAAATAAGGATAATAGGATGGAGACTTCAGACTGTCATGTGCAGGGACGCTTTCCCCCGGAGCGTTACCTGCAGGGTATGACACGTTTTATCGCTGCTCTGCCCCAGTGTCAGGCAATGAAGATGCGGGCAGAATCTGCTGACCATGAGCATGTTCTGTTTTCTGTTCCCTTTGCCGGGCACCTTATTGGTAACGCTCAGAAACAGCTGATTCACGGCGGAGTGATTTCGACGCTTTTAGATACAGCCTGCGGCTCGGTCGCTGTTTGTGCTTTACCCCGTTTTGAAATGTGTCCTACGCTGGATCTGCGAATCGATCATCTTCGTCCCGCCGTAGCCGGTAAAACGCTCTATTGCAAAGCCAGTATTGTTAAAGTCACACCCCAGATCATCTTTACAGAGGGTGTGGTGTATCAGGAGGAGTGGCGACCAGCGTCCCGGGCGGTGGCTAACTTTATGCGACTAGGGTCGGATAAGACGCCTGTCGAGATGGATGAGGCATTATTTGGTCCTCAGAAAGAGGAGGGGGAATGATGGCCGATTCGACTAACCTGACTCAGCTGATCAGCGATACGCAACGTTCCGGAAACTGGGATGCGCTAATTGAGCTGGTTCCTTATGCAGGGTTTATCGGGATAATAGCCCAATCCATGGGTGATGAAATCCTGTTTCGTATGGAGCCTCTGGAGAGCAATACCGGTAATCCGCTGTTACCGGCACTTCATGGTGGCGTGATTGCGGGTTTTATGGAAACAGCCGCAACACTGAATCTGATGATGCGTCAGGGGTTGGATCAGGTGCCGAAGGTCGTGGATTTTACTGTGGACTATCTGCGTACCGGTAAGCCGCAAGCCACCTTTGCCACCTGTGTGCTGAACCGTCAGGGTCGTCGGGTAGCCAATGTTGAGATCTGTGCCTGGCAGAAAAACCGTGAAACCCCGATCGCAACAGCGCGGGCCCATCTTCTTATGGATGAGTCCTAGAGTTTTCCCGTATCCGTGAGACGGGACCTTGCAGGTGCTGATCGGCGTCTGCAACACAGAGGCCTGTCTTGCGGGATCTTCTCTAAAAACAAACAGTTAAATTTTTTTCAGAGGCCTTGAAATTAATCAGGCTGCTCCCATATCGGACTCCAGACGCTTAACGCGGCCGATGTTTTTGTGCTTATGCATTGGCTCGGCTGCCGTGAAACTTAATGCTGTTGTTCTTAACCGTTCAACTATGGAGATCTGACTCAATGTCCGCTGAAGCACAGAAAGAAACGCTTGGCTTTCAGACCGAAGTAAAACAGCTTCTGAACCTGATGATTCACTCTTTGTACTCCAACAAAGAGATTTTCCTGCGTGAACTGATTTCCAACGCATCCGACGCCTGTGACAAGCTGCGTTACAAAGCGCTGGAAGATGATGCCCTGTACGAAGGTCAGCCTGAACTGCAGGTTAAAATCACCGCAGATCCGGAAAACAACACTGTAACCATCAGCGATTCCGGTATCGGCATGAGCCGTCAGGATGTGATCGAGCATCTGGGTACTATCGCTAAATCCGGTACCTCTGAGTTCCTGAGCCAGCTGACCGGTGACCAGAAAAAAGACTCTCAGCTGATCGGCCAGTTTGGTGTGGGTTTCTACTCTTCTTTCATCGTGGCAGAAGAAGTGGAAGTGATTACCCGTAAAGCGGGCAGCTCAGTTGGTGAAGGTGTGCGCTGGGTATCCAAAGGCGACGGCGAGTTCACCATTGAAACCGTAGAGAAGGCTGAGCGCGGCACGGCGATCACCCTGAAGCTGAAAGCGGATGAGAAAGAGTTCTCTGAAGACTTCCGCCTGCGTAACCTGATCCGTAAGTACTCCGACCATATCGCGGTTCCGGTACTGATGGAAAAACAGCACTTCGGTGAAGAAGAGAAGCCGGAGACTCCGGAATTTGAAGCGGTAAACGAAGCTCAGGCGCTGTGGACCCGCTCCCGTACTGACGTTAACGATGACGAGTACAAAGAGTTCTACAAGCACGTTTCCCACGACTTTGCTGATCCGCTGACCTGGTCCCACAACAAGGTGGAAGGTAAGCTGGAGTACACCAGCCTGCTGTACCTGCCGGGCAAAGCACCGTTTGATCTGTACCACCGTGAAGCGTCCCGTGGTCTTAAGCTGTACGTACAGCGCGTGTTCATTATGGATGACGCCGAGCAGTTCCTGCCGCTGTACCTGCGCTTTATCAAGGGTGTGGTGGATTCCAACGATCTGTCGCTGAACGTCTCCCGTGAGATTCTGCAGCAGGATCCGAACATCACCTCCATGAAAAGCGCACTGACCAAGCGTGTGCTGGATATGCTGAGCAAGCTGGCCAAGAACGATGCGGAAAAATACCAGACTTTCTGGAATGAGTTCGGCAGCGTACTGAAAGAAGGCCCGGGCGAAGACTTCTCTAATAAAGAGAAGATCGCCAAGCTGCTGCGCTTCACCTCAACCCAGAGCAGTGATGAGACTCAGAATGTGGCGCTGGCAGACTACGTTGAGCGCATGAAGGAAGGTCAGGACAAGATCTACTACGTCACTGCCGAGAACTACAACACCGCGAAAAACAGCCCGCACCTTGAGATCTTCCGCAAGAAAGGTATCGAAGTGCTGCTGATGACCGATCGTATCGACGAGTGGCTGATGAGCCACCTGACCGAATTCGACGGTAAGCCGTTCCAGGATGTGGCCAAAGGTGAACTGGATCTGGGCGATACCGAGTCTGAAGAAGACAAAAAAGCTCAGGAAGAAGCCGCCGAGAAAGTGGAAGGCATGGTTGAGCGCACCAAAGAGCTGCTGAAAGAGCAGGTTGAAGATGTGCGTGTGACCCACCGTCTGACGGATTCTCCGGCCTGTGTCGTGCTGAACGATGGTGAGATGGGCGAGCAGATGCGTCAGATTATGGCGGCGGCCGGTCAGCCGATTCCGGAGTCCAAGCCGACTCTGGAGCTGAACCCGACGCACCCACTGATCCTGAAACTGGATCAGGAGCAGGATGAAGAGCGCTTCGGTGAGCTGGCGCGTATCATTCTGGATCAGGCGATGCTGGCAGAAGGCCGTCAGCTGAAAGACGCAGCAACCTATGTGCAGCGTCTGAACCGTCTGCTGCTGGAACTGGCGGGTTAATCGAATCCTGCTGTGAATACCAGAAACGTAAAAGGCGGCCCTCGGGTCGCCTTTCTTTTACTCTTTCGTTTATCGGTAACCTTGCTTTTAACCCAATTTCCAGCGGCCTTGCCTTGATTCAAGATCGCGACATCTGATTGGTATTGATCAGGTGGGTACGTACTGACAGCCCATTAATCGCAATACCATGAATCATAGGATCA
>NZ_CEYNZH010000062.1:0-20300 GCF_982874595.1 Oceanospirillum sp.
TACCTTATCCTATATTGGATTAGGTGTTGCACTCAGAATTGGCCGCTAAGCTCTAATAAGCGCTTGTTTTTGACTCACTAAGACTAACTGCTCCGCCTGAGCGTTTTGCAATTCAAAATCCGCCACATGACCTTGCTTATTAAGAGTTTGTAGACGATTATAATTTTCGCTCGATAACCGAATTCTTTTATTTAAGGTGTCTATTTCAGCTTCAATATGTGTACTCTTTCGCTCTAGAGCAGAGATACGCTGCTTCAATAATGCTTGCTGACTCGCTAACCGGTTTTCACTCTGTTGTTGGTCTTGAAGTATCAGATTCGCCCTCAAATTTAGCTTGTCTGCGACCAGATCCTTCAACTCACCCGCTTGAGAAATCCGGTCTTCTGATACCACAAATAAAGGATCACCCTGATTAACAAACTGTCCCTCAGAGACGTGTACCTTGGTAACTTGCCCAGAAGCGGGCGATAAAACCCATAAAACACCTTGATTAGGGACAAGCAGACCCGGAGCAGTAACTTTTTGGGTATACGTTCCAAAAAATAGAAACGCAATAACTAGACAAACGAGAGCAAGAGAGGCTAATGCTATCCAAGCATAGCTAGATGACTGATGGATCAACACCTGTCCCATATGAGAGTGCTGCTTTTTATCAAGCACTTCTTCTCGAAACAGAAGATCCGAAGACGGGCGATTTGGATTTTCCATAATTCTTCACGCTAATATCAACATCCTGTTGAAAAGAACCATATGACAAAAACTATACAAATGCAAATCATTATCATCTGTAAAAAATTATTAGTTTAACCTTTCAAAACACAGGCGTTTTTACAATGCCATAAAAAAAGAAGTGACCGCCTATGACAGCAGCCACTTCTTTATTGAATCAGACCCTTAACAGCTTAAAGCTGCACACTAAGGCTTATTTGACGTAAACCGCCAGTGCTGCCTGACCTGCTTTACCCGCCTCAAGGGAGATCCCCTGAGCCAGCAGTGTGTTTTCCAGCGCCGTCAGACACAGCATCACATTGCGCTGATTGCAGGCTGCACCCATCAGACCGATACGCCATACCTTACCGGCGAATGCGCCAAGGCCAGCACCAATCTCAAGGCTGTAATCGTTCAGCAGCGTAGTACGCAGCGCAGCGTCATCAACGCCTTCAGGAATAAATACCGAGTTCAGCTGCGGCAGGCGCTCATCTTCAGCCACCAGGAATTTCAGCCCCATCGCTTCAAGACCGGCACGCAATGCCAGATGATGCTTATCGTGACGTGCCCAGGCGTTTTCCAGACCTTCGTCCTGCAGCATCACCAGACCTTCATGCAGGGCATAAAGTGCATTCACCGGTGCCGTATGGTGGTATGCACGCTTGGCACCTGCGCCCCAGTATCCCATCACCAGATTGGTATCCAGGAACCAGCTGGGTACTGACGTTTTACGGGCTTTAACCGCTTCTACCGCACGCTCACTGAAACTGACCGGAGAGATACCCGGCGGGCAGGAGAGGCATTTCTGCGTACCTGAGTAGATGGCATCAATGCCCCACTCGTCCACACGCAGCTCGGAACCGCCCAGAGAGGTCACGGCATCCACAATGGTCAGGCAATCGTGCTGACGTGCCAGCGCACACAGGGCTTTCGCATCACTGATGGCACCGGTAGAGGTTTCCGCATGAACAAACGCCAGCACCTTAGCATCCGGATTCTGTTCCAGCGCAGCCTGTACTTTATCGACGCTAACCGCTGTGCCCCAATCATCCTCAACCATGACCGCAACACCGCCACAACGCACAACGTTCTCTTTCATACGGCCGCCAAAAACACCGTTCTGGCAGACAATTACCTTGTCACCCGGCTCAACCAGATTGACGAAACAGGTTTCCATACCGGCAGAACCCGGTGCTGAAACCGGCATGGTCAGTTCGTTTTTGGTCTGGAAGGCGTACTGCAGCATCTGCTTGATCTCATCCATCATCTGAATGAAAGCAGGGTCAAGGTGACCAATGGTCGGACGGGACATCGCGGCCAGAACACGAGGAGCAATATCAGAAGGCCCCGGCCCCATCAGGGTACGAACAGGAGGATTAAACGATTGAATCATAATTCACTTATTTCCATCAGAAAGTTGCGCGCTGGGCGCTTAGGGATTTTATTATGGAAAAGAGTTTAAAGGAGATTCCGTTTAGTCGGAACCATAAGAGCCATAATTGTAAGTGGCGACATTATACGTTGCCCAAACCGCCGCAAAATTCTTTAGAGACCCATGACCAGATAGACAAACACGCACCTGAGCGCAAATGCAAGGCAGTCTTTTGTGACTTGGGGCTGCCCTTCGTTATTGTCACAAGGATTACTTAAAAACAGAGTTTAGATAATCAGCCAGACGAAGCCCCAGAGTTTGCTGGAAAGCAATACGGTCAAACCCTTCCGGGTCAATAGCGATATTACCCAGTTCAGCCTTAATCTCTTCAGGAAAGGCATTCAGAAAAGCATAGTGACCAGCATTGGTAATTTTCTGTAAGGTCAGCATTTTTTTATTCGGCAGACCTTCAACGATCACATCAGTATTAAAAGGTTCGGTCAACTCTTCATCTTTTTCAGCCTGAAGCAGAAGCACTGGAATATCCACCTGCTTGAGAGCACCCTCGGCTGAAAACAGAATTCCCAGAGGAGCCATAAGCACCAACGCCTTAATTCTACTGTCCTTTACAACGGGGATAACCTCTGCCAAAAGGCTACCATTACGGGCCGGGGCACAGTAAGGATCCTTTAATGTCATATTTTGCCTACAAATACGGATCAGAGCCTCAGTATCAGCAATCCCCCCTGCCACAGCTAAAGCACCATACCCTCCAACTGAGTGACCAATCACAGCAATTTCTCCCTGGTTGATCTGTCGATTCAAAACTGATGTGGTTAAAAGCTCATCAATTGCCGCCTGAATCTGCTTTGGCCGATTGATATAGTTAGCCAGCGAGCCTTGAAGACGGTTATCCCGGAAATTGTCATTTGGATGCAAAGGCATCGCCACGATAAAGCCCTGTTGCGCTAAGGACATAGCAGTGTCCTTGTAGGACATATTACTTCCTCCAGAACCGTGGGACCAAATCACCAGAGGGAATAGTCCTTCAGCTGGAGTGCCACCGACAGCAACATGCATTTGAAAAGGGCCAAAAGCAACTTTTTTGGCTACAGAAGCGCTGGGGTACAATACCGCCATACTGAAAGTACTGCCCTCATGACCATATGCCACCTCAAATTTTCGAAATCCAACCTCGAAAACTGACGCATCAGCCTTCGCGCTAAAAGAAAATGTCGCGATCAAAACAGTCAACACACAGAGGTAATGCTTAGTAGTCAGCCACTGACAATCAGTATTAATCATAAAACCTTCATTCCAAATATCCAGCTATGCCAGTACCAGTAAGAAATACGTACCTGACAGATTGTCAAACAATTGACCAAAACTGCCCCACCGGGGCCATCAACTCAGCCATCAATTTTGTGCAATCGACAAACTCTGCTTTCGACAACATTTGTCTTTACAATCACAGTATAAAAACGACTGGATTCTACTCCAACGATCAATCCGGCATCATCAACCAAGTAGCCATTTGAAGGAGCGAGCCAGAAATTCTCGTGTGTTTTCTTTGACGATCTCCCCATGGGCCATCACTAGAATTTTCGGGTTCCAGGCTAAAACACGCTTCATATGTCTTCGGGCTTCAGCCTTACCCAGCAGAAAACTTAACCGCCAATCCAAAGGTGTTTTACCCTTAGGAGCAAGAATACCGACAACCTTAGCAGCCTGCTTTTGCCAGTAACTGAAATTATCCCCGGAAAAATTTTCCACCAGATCCGTGACGATTAGGGTTCCGGAAGGCTTGTGATAAAAAACACACTCTTCCATCAGCAGAGAACCGGAAACCAACTCCTGATCAATATCCGCCACCCAAGCCCACTGACGCTTCGAATTAAGAGAATCGTGAAACGAAAGATCATCGCGTTTTTTGATCACTTCATTTGTGCCAAAAACGTCTGCCTTCGGGTAAGCCGCAATCCATTCCGCCAGAAACAGATGGTGCAAATGGTTAGGGGCAATCAGATAGTTTACTTGTCCCAGCTCTTGCAGCTGCGCCTTAATGGTTTCTGTCAGTTTAATTGGACTATGAACCCATAACCCGCCCTCTGACAGGCGCACAACAGTCATTCTTGTTGAGAAGGGCAGGCCCAAAAACGGCACCGCTTCCCCATCAAATATCCATAGATCATCAGCTAACGGTTTCATATTTCTCCAATTTCAATCAGGGTTGCAAACAGGCGCCAACAATAAAGACCGATCAGTACAGGAAAGCCTGATCTGATCAGATGGCTATGAGAAAGATGATTGGCATCAGCTAAGAAATTTTTCCATCGAGAAATTAACCAGTGTCACGCCATCCCGCTGCAGCGCATTCTTTTTAATCAGGGAGAAGCCACGCTTCTCAAAAAAAGGCAGTGCGATATGCGACGCCTCGACATACAAGCGCGCCATGCCCGCTTTTTTAGCCTGGGTAATCAGGTGTTCATAAAGAGATGATGCCACGCCACGCCCCTGAAAATCAGGATGCGTGTAGGTACAGTCGATATGCCCTTCAGGATCTAGTTCAATAAAACCAGCAAGACGGTTATCGATTATTGCCAGATACGGCTTTTTAACACGCAGCCGTTCAGACCAGAGATCATAGTTGATTGGAGCCGGTGCCCAGGCTTGCTTCTCTTCGACGGAGTAGACCCCGGAGTCAATTCCGTGAACGGACTGATAAAACAGGTCCGCAATCTCTTTTCCCCACTCTTCCGAGTATGTTTGTATCTTCACGAGCAGATATTCCGTTATTGTCTGTTCATCAGCGCTCTTCAGTCGACGCCTTCAACGCAAGCGCCAGATACTCAGCCAGCTGTTTATCCGGGATCTGAGAGACTGACTGTAGTTTAATGTGACGCCGCCCTTTACCTGTGCCTTCGAGAAAGCCAAAGGGATCCTTGATACTGGCACCATTTCGGAATTCAACAGAAATATGTGCTTTATAGGCAAATACACCGGCAAACTGAACACCAGACGAGAACAGAATGCCGCCATATTTGACCTCTTCAGCAACATCGTCAAAAGTCTGCATGATCAAAGTGCGGACAGTGTTCACAATGTCATAGTTTTGACTACTGACAAGACGAAGATCGTCAAGCAGTTCCTGAACAGATTGTTTAGCCATAGGGATTCAGCCTCAAACTCAAAAAAACAAATACAAAATAGTCGGCAGCATCAGCTGCCAATAACAACCCAGACTTAGTAACAATCAGGCGTTATAACCAAGGTTTTCACTCTTAGCAAACTCAATGACCTGATCCGGAGACCAGATAGACGGGGCGCCATGAGTCACAATGATCACCGTTTGTGGCAGTTTCCTGATGACTTGGGCTATCCCCTGCTCAGTGACCGAATCCAGCGCTGAAGTCGCTTCATCGAGAATCAACAGAGGTGCATTTTTAATCAAGCCTCTGGCTATCGCTACACGTTGACGCTCCCCCCCTGAAAGCAAGGTACCATTATGCCCCACGGCCAGGTGAATACCCAACTCAGACCGGTCTATCAAAGGTCCCAGCAAGGCCTGCCTTGCCGCTTTTTCAATATCGGCGTCAGATGCATCAGGCCTACCAAGACGGATATTGTCCGCCATTGATCCTGTAAACAGAATAGGTTCCTGCCCCACATAAGCAAAGCGGTTTACTATCTCTGCGTAGCCCATATGCTCAAGCCCAACGCCACCGATGCAGATCGTACCGCATTGAGGATCATCAAACCGCATCAACAGCTCTACAAGTGTGCTTTTACCACTCCCGCTGGGGCCTCTGATAAGAAACGTACTACCTTCCGGAATTTCCAGAGACACTTCAGTCAGAGCGGGAGGCTGCGTCAGACCTTCAACCCTGATGTGGTTACCCTTTGGAACCTCAGCCTGATCCGGAGCAGGATCATCCAGAACAGGCGTACGGATAACCTCCTCATAGCTGTTGATTGCGGCCTGAAGATCATTGATTCGCGTGCCTATTACAGCCAGTTCCTCCAGGGGAGCTGCTGCGCGGCCAATCAAAATAATCAGTGCCAGCAGTTCGCCCCCTGAAAGACTTTCACAGAGCAGTACATATCCCGCCAGGCCGACCAAGGGCAGCGCTGCAGACAGCGAAGACCAGAATGAGGCGATGGCCGCACCTTTGTTGGTATCTGACAGAGCCTGCTCCTGCATCACCCACTTTGCCGCCACTCGGTCAATCGATTTATTTTTTCCTGTGGCAGTTCTTAGCAGATCCAGATGATCAATAAACTCCCGCATGGACTGCGCGGCACTCAGCTCAGCCTGATGCCGATGGCGGTCTACCGATTTCAAGACCCCTTGAGCATAAAACTGCATAGCCAAAGACAAACTCAGTAAAACAACAGCCATCAAAGTGATGTACAAGCCACCGATCAGAGCAATACCGGCCATTAGCAGTAAAGGAAGAAGAGGCGCATGCAATAACAGCTGCAACTGGTGAGCAGGAATGCTCATCATCCCTGGTATCCCCTGGCCTGCTAAAACCGACACTTGGGTTCGGAACGCTTCACTGAAACTGGAAAGTTTGGCCCTATCTAGCGCATCACCCAAGGATGTATACATATTCCCCGCCAGCTGACCTCCAGTGATAAAGCCGGAACGCGTGACGATAACCGTAACAACCACAGCGAAGGCTGCACTCAGTAGAACAGCGATGATGGGCTGGCTACCTGCAACGGTCAAAGCCAGAAGCGTATATGCAGCAGCTTCACAAACGGCCACCACGACCCACCCAGCACTAACGATCAATAACTGATGACGAGATGGCCCCATAAAGGCCAACTGATCCGGTAATTTGCTCAATAAAGAAGTGATGCGCATTATTCCGATTCCTTGATCATTGATGACAGGCGGATATGCTGATCCGCAAAGACGAGAGCATCAGCATCGTGAGAAACGAGGACAAGTGTTCGGTTACCCTCCCGCGCCAGCATGCTCAAGGCCTCCATGACCCTTAGGGCACTTTCGTCATCCAGTGCACTGGTAGGTTCATCGAAAAGAAGTATCGGTGCTTCAGAAATCAGTAGCCGAGCAAGACCTAGCTTCTGCTTCTCACCGCCAGACAATAGTGTCGCGCAATCTTCCAGACTGGCATCCAGCCCAACCTGCGCTAACGCCTGCAAGAGTGATTCATCCGTCAGGCTCACAGATGTACCCAAACGCAGGTTCTCCCTAACACTGGCCTCCAGCACACTACAATTTTGGGGCAGCAGCCTAATAGTCGCCTGACGACTCTCGTCATTGAGATCAGACATGCCAATATCCGCTATCCGGATGCTTCCATCAGTGATGACTTCAAGTCCAGCCATAGCCCTTAACAGCGTCGTTTTACCTGACCCACTGGCCCCTGAGATAATGCTGAGTGTACCTGGTGCAAAATGGTAGTTTGCCCCCTCAATAACGGGTGCTCCCGAAACAGCTATCCTGAGATCTTCGACCGCCAGAGCAAGACTTTTTCCATTTACCTGCCGCTGGCCTTCCGGCAACACAGGTTCCGTAAAAAAGTCCTCCAAGCGCTGTATTGCTTTGATACCATCGCGCACATAATCCAATCCATGACCCAGTTTCAGCGCCGGAGTCACAATTGCCAGACCAAACAACATCGCAGCTGCGGTCACGCTAGCCTCCTGTTCCTGGGTAACAAGATAGGCCAGAGTAAAGGTTGTCACTGCCTGCATAAGCGCCGCTGCCACAGCAGCAGCGGTAGCAACCTTTTTGACCCAAGCAACAATGCCCTGAGTAAACCCTAGACTGGCCTGACGATATGACGCTAATGCTCCGGACTCAGCCCCGTAGAGTCGGTTTACCCGAATTCCTCGTACATATTCATCAACAGCCGTCACGATCTCAGACATCAACCTAATCCGTTCTTCGCCAAAACGCGCAGAGACTTTTGGCATCAGCCAAAGATAATAAAGCGAAGCCAAAACACCGGGAATCAGCACGATCAACCCTGCGGGACCAACGCTTAATAACAACAGCACAACTGATACCAACGGCACCAGAGCAAAGGTCGTGATTTCACCCGGCAGATGCGCCACAAGATGATGCAATGCAACCACATCATCACTTAGCACCCCCCGGATTTTTCGGTCATCCCATCGGCCCAGTGTACTTGCAGGCAACCGGGCCAGATGTCGCGCAACAAACCGGCGTAATCGCGATGCGACACCGGCCTCACCCTGATGACACAACCAGGATGATATGGAGGACAAACAGGCACCCGAGAAAAGCAGTAAGCCCGCATAGACAATCGATTCTGTGGCAGGACGGTCAATCAGCTGAACCAGAAACCAGAGAGCTCCCAGCTTTGCCAGCCCAGCTAATCCCGATGTTAGCGTTCCCACTGCCAAACCGGGCATAGATGGACGCAAAGCGGCCCACAAACTTACTCGCCCGGATGGCATCTGCTGCAGTGCTTCAGTCATAGCGTAAAACCTCTTCCAGCGGCTGGTGGCCAGAGTTGAACAGGGCATCAGAAGACATTAGAACTCCGTCGTCGCAGAGAGCATAACGGTTCGCGGAGCACCCAGACCCAATGAACTGTAATGAGGCATAGCCCAGTAATCCTTGTTAGTCAGGTTTTTCACTTTCAAACGCCAGATCATTGACTGATCTCCCAGATGGGTCTGATAGCGGGCACCCAGGTCATAAATTGTATAGCTCGGTAGCGAGATCTCATTATCCGAAGCGATGTACTGCTCAGATACAGATGTCACGTTTCCCGTCAACGATAGGTTTGCAAGAAAAGGGGTATCCCATTCACCACCCAACTTACCAACCAATTCCGGTACTCCGGAGGCCTGGTTACCCTGATTAACACCACCCTGGGTCTTAGTCAGTTCCGCGTCCACATAAGCGATCCCCCCCATCAGGCGAATATTATTGAGCGGCGCCCCGAAGAAACTCCACTCTGCTCCGCGGTTACGCTGCTCACCACCAGAAGAGAACTGATTTGTATCCGGGTCAGTGTAGCCACTAGGCTTTTTAATCTCATAAAAGCTTATGGTGTGCGCAAAATCGCCCAGATCCAGCTTAATGCCACCTTCCGTCTGCTTCGTTTTATACGGTTCGAAGATCTCACCAGCATTAGCGGCTGTATTAGGTGCCTGATCACCTTGGCTTAGCCCCTCGATATAATTTGCGTAAAGAGATAACTCATCCGTCAATCGAAACATCACCGCAGCAGCCGGAGTCACGGCACTTTCATCGTATTGACTCAGCCTCGCACCGGTAGTGGCAAGATAGCTGCTCTGTTCAACCTGCTGCTGCCTAACGCCCAGCGTCAGCTGTAATCTGCCATCATTGAATGAAAGCGTATCCGCCAGACCAAAGCTGGTCAGTTGAAGGTCGGTCTTTGTGATCGGCTGAACACTGTGAGGGGTATCTCTTGGGTCCCAGACCGGGTCATAGATATTAGTCATCCAGTCACTATTAAGAACCCCGCGACGGGCATTCAGCTGGTAGTCTTCGTTATAGCGCTTGGCATTCATAGCCAACTCATGACCAACACCCCCTAGTCGGAAACGAGTACGGAATCCGATTTCAGCCGAATCTCTTTCCGCCTTATCACTGGTATCCCCCATGTCATTGCGGTAATCACCCTGTTCGTTGATGATCTGCGCTACGGAAGTGTTCGTTGAACTAAATTCGGTCTCACTCCCACCAAAGGCGGCATAAACCATCGTTTGATCACTGATATCATATTCACCACGGATGATTCCCCCCTTGTCTTTCGAGTGATTGAACCCCCAGTCCGGGTTCAGCAAGGTATCGGCATCCGGAGGCTCAGGCAGCGATACCCCCGGAGCAAGGGTTACGCCCCGGGTTGCGCCATCGACACGGTCCTCACTAACATAGAGATCCGCAAAAATTCGCGCCTTTTCTCCACGCCAATCCAAGCCCAGAGATCCAAGCTGAACCTCTTTTTCCTGATCATTAACCGATGTCTCACCATCACGGTATGCACCGTTAAAACGAACACCAAATGCCTTGTTAGCACCAAAACGTCGTCCAAAATCCAGATGCCCACCAAATTGCGAGTCCGACATATAGGTTGCGGTTAGTGCAGTCATAGGTTTATCTCCGGCTCTTTTGGGCACCAGATTGACCGAACCACCTACAGAGCCGTTAGGCGGCATTCCATTCAGCAAGGCTGAGGGACCTTTAAGCACTTCGATACGCTCAAACATTTCAGGGGAACTACGAAAATAAGGAGCAACCCCAAACATGCCATCAAAGGTGACGTCACCAATATCTGAACTAAACCCGCGGATCGAGTAACTCTCCAGGTTTTCACCCGTGACGCCACCATTGAATACCGTAGGGTCTGTTGCCGCGATCACATCTGTAATGTCCTGCGCTTGACGGTCGTTAATAAATTTTTCGGTATAGCTGATGGTGCTGAAAGGCGTTTCCATAAAGTCTTTCTGACCCAGCATCCCCACACCACTGCTGCTCCCTGCCTGCCCCCCTGCATAAGGCACAACCGCACCCTCTTTGCCGATAACAGATATTGGAGCCAGAGTTGTTTCAGTCGATTCTTCACTTTTGAGCACCGCAGAGTTATCGCCGCTCTCTCCTTGCGCCTCGGCCGGGACAGCCCACGCCAGGTTCAACGCGGTAATCAACGCAACCGAAGCACCCAAGTAATGCCGAACCCCACCAGAAGACCTGCGAGCCTCTCCGGTTTCAAAAAAAACCAACCCATTGTAATTTAAAGTTTTTTTCATCGATCTTTCCTTTTTTCAGGATGCACGTAGCCCTCCGCTCAACAGGAGCGGAAAAACAAATAAAAAGAAGTAGAGAGTGAGCCTTTTAAAGAGGCCTGGTGACTAGAGGGAGATCATTGCTGATATCCCTTAATAACATCATCGAAGACGCGCTGAAGTGAGGTGGGACTGGCCGCCGTGATATACCAGGCATCCGCATCAACAAAAACAACGTTTCCTTTCTGCCAGGCAGTTGTCCGACGTAGCAGAGGATTCGCCATTTGCTCAGCCTGCATGATGGGGCGCCGCTCCATAACCGCAGTGCGATCAATGATATAAAGAATATCCGGGTCAGCACGGTTGATAAATTCACTGGAAACAGGCTGCCCGTGCAGGCTGGTCTCTTTTAGGGTGCTGGCCGGCTTAACCCCAAGCGCATTAAAGACAAAGCCATAGCGAGAATGAACGCCAAAAGAGCTGAATGAGCCATTGTTGTGCATGACAATCAAAGCCTTCTCAGGCCGACCTTCTGTGACCTGACGTACTTTTGACAGATGGGCATCAAGTTGTGCAATCTTATCCTGCGCCACACCCTCCTTACCAAAAACCCTGCCCAGCAATCGCAAATGCTCTCTGACATCCCTAATGTGATGGCTACCACTGTCGCGAAAGTTCACATCGAAATGAAGCGTTGGTGCTAACTCCGATAAAGACTCATATTGGGCAGCCTGAATCGGTGTCATCAGTATCAGGTCTGGCCGAAGCGCATATATCCGCTCCAGATTTGGACGTGTGATTGCCCCCAGATCCTCCACCCTGGCATCTGTTCGATAAGAGGCCAGAAAATGTGGTACATAGTCCTTCACCATGCCTGCAATAGGCACTCCAAGCTGATCCAGAAAGTCCGCTTCGTTCATATCCAGAACCGCGACTTTCTGCGGGCGCTCTGTGATACGAGTTGTTCCCAGTTGGTGCTGAATGACCAGTGGTTCAGTCAGTGGCTCCAATGTCTTTTCCTGTGACACAGGGCTATCATCACACCCCGGCAATACCAGACCTACCAGTAACGTCAGAGGAAACAGTACCCTGGGTTTATTCATCCACTTCATTCTCATTTTCATTCTCCAATACGCGGGGTGAAATAATCACAAACGCGACCGCGCTTACTGTTAAGAATCTCAAAATCTAATTCATAAAGATCACTCAACAGGGTTTCTGTCACGGCCTCGCTGACCGCGCCATCAAAGCGAACTGCGCCTGATTTCAACGCAACAATATGATCGGAATAGTTCGCAGCAAAATTGATATCATGGATAACCAGAATGACAGTACGTCCCTGCTCATCACAAAGCCGACGTAAAGCCTGCATAATCTGAACAGCATGTTTCATATCCAGATTATTTAATGGTTCATCCAGCAATAACACAGGGGTTTGCTGGGCGATCGTCATCGCCAAAAAAGCCATCTGCCTTTGACCACCGCTCAGCTCATCAATAAAGTCATCCTTCAATGCCTCTAAAGATAAAAATGCAATCGCGTCATCAATCACCTGCCAATCACGTTCTGTCAGAGCACCTTTTGAATATGGAAAACGGCCAAAAGCCACCAGTTCATGAACTGTTAGTTTCAGGTTAAAGCCCGGCGACTGCCTGAGAGTTGCTACTTTGCGGGCGTAGTCAGCAACCGGAATGTCATCAATCGGAACGCCATCAAATAAAACGCTACCGCTGACAGGCTTGAGCAATCCCGCCATCATCATCAATAATGTGGATTTTCCGGCACCATTCGGACCAATTAGAGAGGTTATTCGCCCAGCAGGAAATGCAGCACTGGCTGAAGCCAAAACCGTTTTACCCGCATATTCTTTGCAGAGATTTTCGACAGAAATCATAGAACAGTCCGAACCCGAACCATCAGTATCAGGAAATAGGCACCACACACCAAGTTGACCAAAATACTAACGGTAGTCTTGTAATTGAACAGACGCTCAACAAGAAGCTGAGCAGTGATAAAAATGACAACGGCAACAACACAACCCACTGGCAAGGTATGGCGATGCAGGCGACTTTTGGTTATTGCATAGGTGATATTGGCAATAAAAATCCCAAGGAATGCTGTCGGGCCAATCAGGCTGGTGGAAACCGCCACCAGAATAGCGATCAAGGCCATAAACAACCGAATCCGTTGCGGCTCATTCACCCCAAGAGAGACAGCCTGTTCACGCCCCAATAGCAGCACATCCAGCTCAGACAGATATCGGTAACCCACCGCGCAAACTGCCAAGACTGTCAAAAAGACATAGAGGAGTGTTTCCGGCTGCGCACGGTTAAACGAGGTATAACTCAGATTCTGAAACACTGAAAACTCACCAGGACTTATTCTGAGCTGAACAAACTGAGTAAAAGTCCCCAACACCATTGTAAGAACCAAGCCCACCAGCAACAGCTGATAAACATCGCTACGGCCTTGACTCAGAAGCCAGCGATGAATTGCCCAGGAATAGGCCAGAATCAGAAAAGAGGACATCAGAAAATTCAGCCCGACACCCAGAGCAGCCATCCCATGAGCACCCAGCAAAAGCAGCAGCATCGCCTGCCACATCAGGTAGACCGCTTCGTACCCCATAATCGCAGGCGTAAGAATCCGGTTATTCACCAGAGTCTGGAACACAATTGAAGACAGAGCCACACAGACCCCACCGATCAGAATACCGGCCAGCCGCTCCAGCCGTTTAGGGATGATGTAATCAAAGTCCAGCTCACTCCCCATGAATACAAAGATCACCGCGAGTACAAGGGCAGCAACCACAACGCCCGACATCACTCTTACACTCATCCTCGCGCCCCTCCGCGAAGAATAATAAGGAGGAAGATACACCCACCAAGCCCTCCTGCCGTCAGGCCGATAGGGACCTCAAAGGGGTAAAGCATTAAACGGCCGACAATATCGCAGATCAGTAACAGCGACGCCCCACCCAAAGCGACAACCGGCAGCGTATTCTTTAGATTGTCCCCGTAACGCATCGCAACCAGATTCGGTATTACCAAACCAACAAAGTAGATCCCTCCTACAGTAATCACCGTAATGGATACCGTCATTGCCACTAAAAACAGTCCAACGCTGGCGGTAGCGGCATACCGCAACCCCAAGCTACCTGCAACCTCCTCCCCCATACCCAGGACAGTGAACCGATGGGCATATAAGTAAGTCAGAACCACAACCGGAAGGATCAGATACATCAGCTCATAGTGCCCCTGAACGACTTTAGAAAAGTCCCCCAGCAACCAACCCTGCATGCTTTGCAAAATGTTGTTCTGATAAGCATAAAACTCTGCTACGGCACTCAGCACACTGCCATACATAAGACCGATAACAGGCACAAGTGCGGTATTACTGAATCGGATACGACGAATCACCGCAACATAGAGAAGACTGGCAATCAGACAGAACAGGACTGCGAACATCATTTGCCCGAGGCGACCAACACCTGGCAGCAACGTGAGGGAAACAAGAATCCCCAGCTTAGCGCCATCAAGACCTCCCGATGTTCCAGGCTCGACAAATCGGTTCCGCACAATGTGCTGGAGAATGACGCCACACACTGCCAGCCCGACACCCGCAAGAAGCAGAGCTGCCAATCTGGGCAAACGACTGGCCGTCAGCGTCAGCCAACTGTCACTTAACGGGTCAGCAAGATCACCCAGCACAAGCGTATCAGCTCCTACAAAAAGCGAACCAACTGAAAGCAAACAGAAACAACTGAATAGACGCCAGTCGATACCGACAACCTTCGGACTTCTCCCACATCGGTAGCCAGCTTGTGCCGATTCTTGTGCACTGAAATTCATACAATAGGAACTCAAATCAAATGATAACTATTCTCATAAGATAAATGACTTCCTAATTAGTTGCAACCCTATAAACTAATTTGACGAAGGCACTACAAAGAGGTTTCATATCCTCTTGCAAGCAAGGAGCAGACTTATGACACAAGCCCAGAAAACTAAAACCCGCGGCCGACCGAGAACTATCACCCGAGAACGCATCACAGATGTCGGCATCCGCATTGGCCTGCCTAAAATTACGTTTGTCGGTTTAGCAGCCGAGATGGGCGTAAGCCACATGGCGCTGTACAAACACGTTCCAAACCTTAAAGCACTTAAAGCGCTTGTTGCCGAGGCCATTTTTGAACACTGGGAGATCCCGGAAATAGCAAATCCCTCACCGGATAAATTGGAAAGCTACCTGAATGAATTTGCACTTTCTCTTCGGAATCTGGTCCGGCTTAACCCCGGCCTACCGCCCTACCTTTTACGCAGGTCTGTCGCAACACCCCATATAACCGAAAAAATTAGAGAGCATCAGAAAGTTGTCGCTGCAGCTTTCAATCTATCGAGTGAAAACTCGCGCTGGCTGCTATCAACTGTAGCATTTCACTGCATAGCCGTTGCCGATACGCTTTACTCAAAAGATGATGAAACGATTGAGCTGGATCGCTTGGATGAGGAGGAGATAGAAAGGGAGTTTAATCAGGGCATAAATGCGCTGATCATTGGCGCGCTGAAGATGATGTCACAGGAAGAAAGTCAGCCTTCTGCGCCATAGGTTCGCAAAGATTTTTTGCCACACAGCAAGATGAAATTATTTAGCAGCCCACCTTAACCCTGAAAATTGCCACATAGGTAACGCATATGCAACTGACGTTAATATTCGATTCATAAGCTTAACTTTTTTGGCGGCACGCTTGCTTTTTGAATACACGACCCACGTGTACCAAGCTGGTTAATTTTATCAATGGCTTAATGATTAATTGACCACTACCCACGATAAAAAGCCAGGTACCACTATCAATAAGCGATTCATTAAGAAAGAAAAAACTACCTACTAAAAACCATATCGCTATAAGCAAATCATTAAAGGCACCTAAGGCCTCATAGCGCCGCTGAATCACTATATGTTGGTTACCAATGTCTACATCCAACTCATTACCTTGACTCACAAAAACTCCTTAGATCAAAAATTTAAATACTCTTGAGATTCATCAGCCTGAAAAGGCCATCATCAAAGCACTCACTCATTGCTAAGTAACAATAAATACCAAACAACCTATTTTTATTAAGCTATGCTAAATAAGCTGCAACTGGTTTAGCACCGCCTATAGAATATCGGTAATACAAAGAACGACAACCCTCAATCTATGCCCCCAAAAAAAACAAACCATTAAAGATAGATTTATCAGGCTTTTTCACTAGATTAATTATAAATTTTAGTTTCTGTTTAAACAAATTGAGTGCATTCCTTTTTTTGCTAAAGTGAAATCATTATTTACAAAAAAAAAGGACTGCAAAGTGCGATTTATACCTATTATTTCACTGTCGTTAATAATTTCAGCCTGCGGCGGATCGGGGTCCGATAGTGATTCCGGAACACATGACGGAGCTGATACCGGGAGAGAGGAAAATGATTCCATTGGTCAGTATCGTGACTGCAGTCTGGACCAATGGGAAGATTCCTCCTTCCCTTTTCCGGAATATCCCGGTCGCTATCTGGAAACACACGTAACCAACTTCATGCCTGATCAGGTCTTTAATAATCGCACCGGAGAAACTGCAGATGCACTTTTAACGGCGGTCAACAACAGCGATGAAGGCGCATTTCATCAGGGCCCCAGCTGGACCGGAACCACGAATGGACTAACAACTACGGTAGGTTATACCAACCTTAATGGCCTTGAAACCTGGACGATCAGGCTAACCCCACAAGACCCTGTGGGTTATGACTATGGCCACGCCTATGAATACACGTTTCGTCAATTAGCGAATTGCCGTCTTGAATATGAAGCCTATGATCCCGCCAGCGATGAGCTTAGAAGAACCTACTGGGCAGAGGCCGGAGAAGCTGAGTTAGTGCAGTACGTCAACTCAGGCGAGATGGATCGATCCTTCAAAACCAAAATCAATGAGGATGGTAGCGGTACAACCGTTGAAACCTACCATAATACAACGCTCGCCCACCCGGTAACGATCTACAGCTGGGACACGGATGAAGAGATTACCTTAACGCAGGAATGTGAAGATGAATCCAACTACACCTGTATTGGGCCAGCAGTAACCATTGGCGGTTAAAAGACGTTCAAAACGATTGATACCACTCAAAGAAAAAGGACAGCGCTCACCGAGCGGCTGTCCTTTTTCTTTTACTGAATGGTCAGCGTCTTACTTCTGCCATTTAGCGACGACGGCACGGTTTACCCCGACTACCCTCTCTTTGACCACCACCTTTGCCTTTACCCAAGGCTTTAGCGAGTTGGGCTTTTTTCGAGGGTTTGCGCTTGCCGCGCTCCTCTTCTTCCCGCGCCATAAAGTCAGGCTCAAAACCGGGGAACCACTGCATCATAAACTCTTCGCCGGTGAGTTTTTTCACATCCTCAAACAGATACTTCTCTTTATGAGCGATCAGAGATACCGCGATACCGGCCTGACCCGCACGACCGGTGCGGCCAATACGGTGAATATAGTCTTCGGCGTTGTACGGCAGCTCATAGTTAACCACGGTCTGCAGTTCTTTAATGTCGAGGCCACGGGCGGCCACATCGGTCGCCACCAGCGCCCGCACTTTTCCGGTTTTAAACTCTTCCAAACCTCGATCGCGGGCACCCTGAGATTTATCACCATGAACGCCTGCCGCTTTGATGCCATCTTTGGCTAACTCAGCAACCAGCTCATCCACCATCTGTTTGGTTCGGGTAAAGATCAGCACCTGCTGCAAGTTTTTGGAGCCTATCAGGTAAGCCAGCATCGCGGCTTTGCGTTTAGTGTCCACCTCGTAAAACAGCTGCTCGATTTTAGCTGCCGTGGCGTTACGCTCGGCCACTTCGATCAGCTTAGGAGTCTTCAGGATGGTTTTGCTGAGGGCAAACACCTCATCATTAAAGGTGGCAGAGAAGAACAGCGTCTGACGGGACTCCGGCAGGCGCTTTAGAATGCGGTTAATATCGTTGATAAAGCCCATATCCAGCATACGGTCGGCTTCATCCAGCACCAGCGTTTCGATATCGCTAAGGTCGATCAGCTCTTTTATCGCCAGCTCCAGCAAACGACCGGGGGTTGCCACCAGCACATCACAGCCTTTATTCAGCGCATCAATCTGCGGGTTAATGCTCGCACCACCGTAAGCGACAACGGAATTGAAGCCTAACCCCTCGCTGTATTTCACAAAGCTCTGGTGAACCTGCTGTGCCAGCTCGCGGGTTGGCGTCAGTACCAGCGTGCGGATCGCTTTTTGCTCATTTTGGGCGTACTGGGTCAGGTAACGGTGGATCATTGGCAAAGCAAAGGCCGCCGTTTTGCCGGTGCCGGTTTGCGCACCGGCCAGCACATCGTGACCCGCCAGAACGTCAGGAATCGCTTCCCGCTGAATCGGTGTCGGGGTCTGATAATTGAGAGGTTCTAAAACCGCGAGTAAATCTGAATGCAAACTAAGGGAGGCAAAACTCATAACCAAACACCGACAGGAAAATGAAAGTCGCGCATTGTAGCATTGAAGGCGGGGACTAACAGTTTTAGAACCCCATTAAATGAGGCATCTGTCATGGCTTGGGGCTGGCTGCTGACAAAATAAGCAAGGAGGTGAAGGGAGGAACCGTATCGGAGGATAAGTCTTTAGAATATGTATCACCTTTCAGATTGCCATTCTGCGAAACTGGGAATACCTTCGTATTCCATCCACTCTTTATAGTGACTTGTCCATATATGAGCTTCGGGTTTCAAACTTGGATCTTCATCTAATGTCGCGACCCGCAAAATAACATGGAGCTGATGAGGCCTTTCCGCCACTAAATGCGTGCCGCACACCGAGCAAAAATGCCTAACCTTGCCGGGGCTAGATTCAAAGCTTGAAATCTTATCTTCACCTCTGAGCCATCGGAAATTTTTCCTCAGCACCCCAGCTGACGGGGCAAAAGGCGCTGCATGTGCCTTTTGACAAGTTTTACAGTGACAAAAAATAATTGGCATATCCAGCATGGAAACCTCATATTCAACACCCCCACATAAACAACTACCTTTCATAAGATATCTCCTTTACAGTTAACGCCCTTAGAGGCTGGCAACGCATTAACATTAAACTCAAACACAACAGCCTAAACCATCGCAACTTAATGAGAATGGAAAAGCCGCGTGTTAACAGTATCTCTCGAGGTGTTTGTTATGTCGCTATTTAATGGCGATAGAGATTTCGACGTCAATTGGACTTTTATAATATTCAAAGTCTGTTGAGTAAGCTCGTTTGTAAGGGCAGCTTTCAGAACCAAAGTAGCGCCATACGTCACCCCAAAGATCGATAACAACTTGTGGCATTTCACCAGTCGCAGAAAAAGTTACGTATTTTCCTGAGGCAACAGCAACTTTTACTGAGTCAGGTAATATTTCTGGTGATAATGTATCCGAGCATGCGATAACGTCAAAAGCGCCTGTAAAATCAGACTCATAGTTTGTATACAAACCAAAAATTTTTGATTTTTCATTTAGCTTTGGAGTGGCGTTTGCGTAAAACCTAGCCCATAGATCTCCGATTTTGGCAGTTGATGGAGTTACCTCATCCGCATTAGTAGTACGAATAACAAAGCCTGTAACATCAAAACTATCTATCTCACTGATGCTCATATTTTTTCCCGGTTACATAGCGAGCCTGTAGAAAAACCTATTTTCCGCCAACAACTCGCTCTCTGTTTTTAATTGTCAATTGCCGGTTTTTCCGATAATCGTTTGTTTACTCTGTGCTTTTCGCCTTTTTAGGCTTTAGCTACCTGTAAGCCGATCCCATGCTGCTTTCAACGCCTGTTTAAAGCTGTATTGACTCCGCATTACGGACTCAGATAACCATATTTTGCCAGTTTTTCTACACTGTATACTAGGTAATAAAGCTGCCATTGACCCTGCACTTTAGTTTTGCTTCTCAGGCTAGGCGGTTCAGCCTTTTGTTAGTGCCGATGTTGCCGAATACTGGCTCTACAACAGACATTCGATGACCGATCTTTAGAGATGGTTACCGATGCCCTGCCGCTAGTAACACTCTTGAATGGTTTCCAGCACCGATTACAACGTGTGGTGTTCCTGTCCTTCGCCAAAGGCTTGTGCATCAATAACAATTGATGCTTTTTATCGACGGAGGCTACGCCGTTATAGCCTTGAATAGTGCCTTTGCCCGTGGTTGACCTACAAGGATGTAGGAAATGTCTGTTTTGTCGGGAACAAAAACCAACCATTTTAGCGGATGTTATCGGTGACATTGCTTTTTACTTCTTTGTTGCGCTTACCCTGCCACATCCTCGGTTGGTTTTACTGTAAGAAGTAATTAATCTTCTTAGCAGCTTTACCCAATAGCACAGAAAGCAAAATAATTTACTTGGCGGTTGCAGACTCTGAGCGCAACACGCTATTGCACTGATGTGACGGCATTA
>NZ_CEYNZH010000063.1:0-16557 GCF_982874595.1 Oceanospirillum sp.
TCTGCCGTGACAACATGGCAAACTTTAAAGCACCGAAGAATGTCGTTTTTGGCGACCTGCCAAAAACGTCTACCGGCAAGATCCAGAAGTTTATGCTGCGTGATCGTGCCAAAGAGCTTTAAGGTCTGATCGACCTTAGGGCACATGACAGGGTATGCCGAAATAACTCGCTTCGGATTCCTGTCCTTTCCTGTCTGTAATATTTTGCCCATATTGGGTACTTAGGGAGCGCATAGCGCTCCCTTTTTTATCATCCTCTCAAGCGCTGTTAAGAGCTCAGTTCTGCCCCTTTTTCGCGATCTACTGGTGTTTGCGCAAAAATAGCCCGAAAAATCTTTAAAACTTTCTTACTGCATTCCGGTCTATCCTCAATAAGACACCTGCTTCGTAGTCGTCTGATGAGATAGGCGATCGTTTATGCTTACACTACCGTTGTGGTTTCTTATTGATTTATCTGATCAATAAAACAAACGTGCGTTTCAATCGAGTGTTTTACTTTTATTTGTAACTGGTTTATGTTGGTGCGTATAAAGATAACAACCTCTGTAGCTCCCTTGCGAGTGAGCCAATAACAATAAAGAAACGGGAGAAGAAGTCATGATGAGTCCGTTCTTCAAAGAGCGTTTTCCGGAAGGTGTCTCCAGCGAGATCGACCTGACAGCCTACAGCTCTATACTGGATGTTCTTGACGAGGCCTGTAAGCGGTTTGCTGATCGTCCGGCCTTTTCCAATATGGGTAAATGCATCACCTTTGCAGAACTGGACGCTTTGGCTCGGGACTTTGCAGCCTATCTGCAAAATCATCTGGGCTTAAAGCCTGGCGAGCGTATCGCTATTCAGCTGCCCAACACCCTGCAATATCCGATTGCTTTGTTTGGTGCGATGCGTGCGGGACTGGTGGTGGTGAATACTAATCCACTTTATACCGAACGTGAGATGCGTCATCAGTTCCAGGATTCCGGCACTAAAGCACTTGTAGTACTGGCTAATATGGCTCATCTGGCGGAGAAGGTTTTACCGGATACTGATATAGAACACGTTATTGTGACTGAGCTGGGCGATATGCACGGCTTTGTAAAACGTACTCTGATTAACAGTGTGGTGCGCTATGTTAAAAAGATGGTGCCGGATTACAGTATTCCGAATGCGATTGCTTATCGTGATGCGCTGCGTGTAGGCAAAGCTTTACCTCTGCAGGAGCACCATGCTCAGTCTGAAGATCTGGCTGTTCTGCAATACACTGGCGGCACCACTGGCGTTGCCAAAGGAGCCATGCTGAGCCATCGTAACCTGGTAGCGAATATGCTGCAGGCCCGTATTATTCTGAATACCATCTTGGATGAAGGCAAAGAGAGCATTGTGTTGCCTCTGCCGATGTACCATATCTATACCTTTACCGTCAGTCTGGTGCTGATGGAGTCTGGTAATCACTCTCTGCTGGTAACCAATCCCCGTGATCTTCCGGCATTTGTTAAAGAGCTGGGTAAAAACGAATTTACCGGTTTTGTCGGTCTGAACACCCTGTTTGTGGCCCTGGCTAACCGTGATGATTTTAAACAGCTGGATTTCTCTAAGCTGAAATTAACCATCTCCGGGGGGATGGCGCTGACTCATGCCGCAGAAGAAGAGTGGCACGCGGTTACCGGTTGTCATATTAATGAAGGTTACGGTATGACCGAAACCTCACCGATTGCCACCTTTAACATCCCGTGCAAGTCTCAGTTGGGCACTATCGGCCTACCTGTTCCATCGACCGATCTGAAAACCGTGGATGAAGACGGTAATGACCTTGCGCATGGTGAAGTGGGCGAGCTGTGCGTTAAAGGCCCTCAGGTAATGATGGGTTACTGGAAAAATGAAACAGCCACCCAAGAGATGATCGACGCTGATGACTGGCTGCATACTGGTGATATGGCGGTGATTCAGGACGATGGTTTTGTCCGAATTGTTGATCGCAAGAAAGATATGATTAACGTTTCCGGCTTTAATGTTTATCCGAACGAAGTCGAAGATGTCATCGTATCTCATACCGGTATTATCGAAGCGGCAGCGATAGGTGTACCGGATGACAAGACCGGTGAAGCGATCAAGGTCTTCCTGGTGCGTCGTGATGAAAACCTGACAGTCAAAGAGGTTCAGGAGTATTGCCGCAGTCATCTGACCGGTTACAAAGTACCTAAACAGGTCGAATTCCGTGATGAGCTGCCAAAAACCAATGTTGGTAAAGTGCTGCGCCGTACGTTGCGGGATGAGGAACTGGCAAAAATTAAGCAGGAAGAGGCCGCCTGATAAGGTGGTGCTAACTGCTGGTGTGATTAGATCAAGGGGCTTCGGCCCCTTTTTTGTGCCTGGGTTTTGTCATTCAAATTCTTATCGTAACTATCATCAAACACTGGTCTTTCAGGCTGTTACCGGAAATCCTCTGCGTTTTATACGCAAACAGGGTAAAATGCTGCCCCTTAATCGTTTTGTCCTCAGAATACGCGTTGAGTTTTACCAGAGGTTTCTTCCTGCATGGCTTCAGACAACATTCCGCAAACCGCCGCTCCGGAGCAGCCTCAACATAAGGTTGTGTCAGAGAAAGACGTAACCCCAGCTCAGGTAGAGCCTCTGTTGGCTAAGGTGATGCTGAAAGACCGTTTTCGACTGCAGCAGGCCTGGCGTCAGGCGAAGAAGCTCAATGATGCGGAGAAACTGCAGAAACTGGCGGCTCAGATTGTGCGTTCTTCCCAGAAAGCGGGCGAGCGTGCCAGGCTGATTCCTAAAGTGGAATATCCTGAAAATCTGCCCGTCAGCCAGAAAAAAGCTGATATTGCTGAAGCGATTGAAAACAATCAGGTCGTGGTGATTGCAGGTGAAACCGGTTCCGGTAAAACCACTCAGATTCCGAAAATCTGTCTTGAACTGGGTTTAGGGGTCAAGGGACTGATTGGTCATACCCAGCCCCGCCGTCTGGCAGCCCGAACCGTTGCCGACCGTGTGGCAGAAGAGCTGAAAGTGCCTTTGGGCGAACAGGTAGGTTATCAGGTACGTTTTACCGATCAGGTCACTGATAACACGCTCGTTAAGCTGATGACCGATGGTATCCTGCTGGCTGAAACCCAGAATGACCGTTTTCTGAACCGATACGAAGTGATCATTATTGATGAGGCCCACGAACGCAGCCTCAATATCGATTTTTTGTTGGGTTACCTGAAACAGCTGCTGCCGAAACGCCCGGATCTGAAACTGATCATCACCTCCGCCACTATCGATGTGGAGCGCTTCTCCAAGCATTTCAGCAACGCACCTGTGATCGAAGTTTCCGGCCGGACTTTCCCGGTAGATGTCCTGTATCGTCCTCTGATGGAACTGGAAGAGGACGATGAGCGCGACTTCGACCAGTACCTGCATCAGGGGATTCTGGAGGCGGTGGAAGAGATCGAACAGATCGAGCGGGAACGTAAGTGGGGCACAGGCCCGCGGGATATTCTGATCTTTCTGCCCGGTGAGCGTGAGATTCGTGAAACTGCCGAGGTGCTGCGTCGGGCCAATTTGCGCGGTACTGAGATTTTGCCGCTGTACGCCCGCCTGAGCGCCAAAGAACAGAACAAGGTGTTCCATAGCCACTCCGGGCGCAGGATCGTGTTATCAACCAATGTCGCGGAAACCTCCCTGACCGTGCCCGGTATCCGTTATGTGATTGACCCGGGCACCGCCCGTATCAGCCGTTACAGCTATCGCTCCAAAGTGCAGCGCCTGCCGGTAGAAGCGGTTTCTCAGGCCAGTGCCAACCAGCGTAAAGGCCGCTGTGGCCGTATCTCTGAAGGTTGCTGTATCCGTCTGTACAGTGAAGAGGATTTTGTTGGCCGTCCGGAATTTACCGACCCTGAGATCCGTCGTACCAATCTTGCCTCGGTGATTCTGCAGATGCTCAATCTGCGGCTGGGCAAGATCGAATCCTTCCCCTTTGTTGATAAACCGGATAACCGTTTTATCCGTGATGGTTTCCGCCTGCTGCATGAGTTGGGTGCCGTGGATGATAAAGAACGGCTGACCAAAGTCGGTCGTATGCTGGCGCGTCTGCCGATCGACCCGCGCATTGGCCGTATGGTGTTATCCGGTGCTGAACATGGCGCACTGAACGAGGTACTGATTATCGCCAGTGCTCTCAGTGCTCAGGATCCGCGGGAACGCCCCCATGATAAACAGCAAGCGGCTGATGAAAAGCATAAGCAGTGGCGGGATGAAAACTCTGATTTTCTTGCCTATGTGAACTTATGGAACGGTTACGAAGATCAGCGACAGGAACTGTCCAACAGTCAGTTCCGTAAGTGGTGTCACAAGAACTTTCTCTCCTATCTGCGGATGCGCGAGTGGCGGGATGTGCACCATCAGCTAAAACTGATGAGTAAAGAGCTGAAGCTGGAATTCAATACCAATCCAGCCGGTACTGCTGATCTGCACAAGTCCCTGTTACCCGGTTTGCTGAGTCACCTGGGTATGAAGCTGGAAGATCGTGAGTATTTGGGAGCCCGCAATCGCAAGTTTCACATTTTCCCCGGCTCAGCCCTGTTTAAAAAACAGCCCAAGTGGCTGATGGCGGCAGAGCTGGTGGAAACCAGCCGTCTGTACGCTCGGCAGGTGGCCAAAATTGAGCCGGAATGGGTAGAGCGCTACGCCAAACACCTGACCAAGCGCAGTTACAGTGAACCCCACTGGGAGAAAAAACGTGCCCAGGTCGTGGCGGATGAAAAAGTCACCCTGTACGGCCTGCCGGTGGTGCCGGGGCGGCGTGTGCATTACGGCCCGATCGATCCTGTTGTCTCCCGTGAAATCTTTATCCGTAATGGGCTGGTGGAAGGTGAGTACGACAGTAAAGCGTCTTTCTATCGCTACAATCAGCAGGCGATTGCTGATGTCGAGCAGTTGGAATCCAAGGTGCGTCGCCGGGATATTCTGGTGGATGATGACACTCTGTTCCGCTTCTATGATGAACGAATTCCGGCAGGAATATACAACGGTGCCAGTTTTGAGAAGTGGCGTAAAACCGCTGAAAAAGACGATTCCCAGATTTTGTTCTTTGATCCGGATGCCCTGAAGCAGCGTGATCCTGATGAGGTCACACTGGAAACCCAGTACCCCGATCAGCTGGGGCTGCAGGGTATGAAGCTGGCGCTGGATTACCGGTTCGAGCCGGACAACAAACAGCAGGATGGTGTCAGAATTCAGGTTCCTGTCGCCGGTCTGCAGCAGGTGAATGAACATAGGCTTGAGTGGCTGGTGCCCGGTATGCTGCGGGAAAAGTGTATCGCACTGATCAAGAACTTGCCCAAGCAGGTACGTAAGAATTTTGTGCCGATTCCCGATTATGTCGACCAAATTCTACCGTTACTGGAGCCTTGCGATGAGCCGCTGACCGATCATCTGGCAGAGCGCCTGCGTCGTAAAACCGGTATGCGCATTGATCCGGCCCTGTGGCAGACCGATACTCTGGAACCCCACCTTAAAATGCTGATTCAGGTGGTGGATACCAAAGGCAAGGTGATCGGTCAGTCCCGTGATCTGGCAGAGCTTCTGGAACAGTTCTCCGGTCACTCTGTAGCTGAGGTGCGTATCAGTGGTGATGACAGCTTTAAGCAGCAGGGACTGACGGAATGGCCAGCCGATCTGCAACTGCCACAGGTACTTGAGCAGGAGCAGCAGGGGATTGTGCTGAAGGCGTTTCCGGCGCTGGTGGACAGGAAAACCAGTGTCGATGTCAGCCTGTTTGATCTGCAGGGAGAAGCTGATGCCAATCACTGGCCCGGCGTGCGTCGCCTTCTGATGCTGGCGCTGCCACAGCAGGTGAAGTGGATTGAGAAATCCCTGCCGCAACTGAATCAAACCGCTTTGCTGTTCAACAGCTTAGGTAAAAAAGAGCAGTTTGTTCAGGATCTGCAACTGGCAGTCTTTGATCGTGTGTTTAAAGGTGATCATGGGTCAGAAGGCCGTGACCTGCCCCGCGATGCCGACGCTTTTGCAGCTTTGCTTAATGAAAGGAAAGAACTGATCGGTAAAGAGGCGGAAGCCTTATTGAAGCTTTGCCATAGAATCCTTAAATTAAATCATGAGATTCAGAAACGCTTAAAGGGTAAAATCCCTCTGGCGTTGGCATTTATTTACAGCGATATTCGTTATCAGCTGGAACATCTGGTGTATCCCGGCTTCTTACATCAGACCGGCCCGGAGTGGCTGGAAGCGCTGCCGCGCTACCTTGAGGGTATCCTGATCCGACTGGATAAGTCCGGTATTAATCGCGGGCGGGACCAGCTCTGGAGTCAGGAACTGGCGGATCTTTGGGAGAAATACCAAACCAAAGCGGAACAATTAAAACAGCGTGAAGGCAGTGCCAACCGATTATTACCTTTCAGATGGATGCTGGAAGAGTATCGGATATCTCTGTTTGCACAGCAACTTGGCACAGCCATGCCGGTATCGGCAAAACGGCTGGATAAACTATGGAGTGAGTTAACCTGATGGCTTCAGATCGCCAAATTATCGAAGAGCGTATCTCTTTACCGGTCACACCAATGATGACAGCGGGCCTGCATCGTTTTACACCCCGTAATGGTGAGGTAAAGGGAACCGTGCTGATGTTGCATGGTTTAATGCAGGGAAGTGATGTGTTCTTTGATCAGGTACGTGGCGGAGGTTTAGCTTATTATCTGGCAGAAAAAGGTTACGATGTTTTTGTTTGTCAGCTTAGGGGGCGGGATGCAACTAATGATCAGCTGAAGCTTGAGCCCTTTGGTTTAAAGCAGGTGCTACAGGAAGATCTTCCGTTAATCTGGTCCTCCGTTGAAAAGCGTTGCCGGCATCAGGATATCTACCTGGTGGGTTATCAGTTTGGCAGCCTGCTCTGGAGCGCCATGATCGCCCGACAGCCGGAACTTCTGGACAAGGTACGCGGAATTCTGCATTTCTGCCCACAGCGGGCTTTAATACCTGGCGGCAAGCGTAAAAATTTCTGGTACGGTTTTCTTGAACGCAGCATGATGCCCAAACTGGGTAAATTGCTGGGTTTTGTGCCTTCCCAGCGGTTTAAAATCGGCAAAAAAAATGAATCTCTGCCGCTCTACTCCGATGCGCTTCAGTGGCGAAATGGTGACTGGAAAGATCAGTGGGATGGCTTCGATTACCTCGCCGCAATGGAAAAGCTCAGTCTGCCGCCCAGCCTTTACTTTGTTACTCTGAAGCCGTCCTGGCGTGGACTGGAACATGATTGCCGCGCCTTTATGTTCGAGCTTGGGCATCATAATGGCCGGATGATTAAGCTGGGCTCAAAAGTAGGTAACAAAGCAAACTACGCCCGCAATGAACTTTGCACACATCTTAAAGCGGAAGAGGATTACTTCCCGCTGATACTGGAATGGATGAAAGAAGTCTTACCTCAGCATCAGGAAGCGCAGGTGTCTATAGGATGCTGAGGTCCGGATTATTGGGGCGAATATGCTCGAAGATTTGTGTGATTCAGGGTATCTGTTTTCAGCCAAAGTGATTAGAAACAATATGATTGTTAAGCGAGCACCCGGCATCCGTTATTGGCTGCTGGGTGTTTTTTTGTCTGCCTGCACGCACAGAGTCGCAATGATGAAACGGGAGTTGTTCGCTTCCCCCTTCTCGGTGAGCGACATATCTTTCTAGAGCTATCTTTCAATATTGCGTCGGTTTGTTGGTAAAGGCCGTCATCTATGAGTATCAGTGCCTGAGACAATTCCCTCAACCTGAATCGATCAGATCGTGGGCAAATGCTGAATTATTACTCCTAGTTTCTGGGGCATAACTGGTATGCAAACCCTAATGTAAAGGTATATTCTCTTTGGCGCTATTCTAAGGCTGATGCTGAATTTACTGCCAGCCGCGAGCAAGGATTCGGTCATGGCATTCGGTTGGGCGCCCAGCTTAGTATCTGATATTCAGAACCCGGATCAGACAAATGGAATAACTTACTTTTTTGGATTCATGAATGCGTGCTTTTCTGACAAAAATCATTCTCTCTTTCAGTTTTATTTTTTTATCGGTTTCCAGCTATGCCAGCCAGGATCGTGATCCCTGGGAAGGGTGGAACCGGGATGTGCATGAGTTTAACGAAGTGATGGACACCTATGTGGCCCGTCCCGTTGCGCAAGGTTACCGCTTTATCACACCTCAGTTTGTTCGTACCGGGGTCAGCAACTTTTTCAGTAATCTTGGTGAAGTGCCTACAACGGTTAATGATTTACTGCAGGCTAAACCGGGCGATGCTGTCAAATCCTCTGGCCGATTTGTTATCAATTCAACTTTGGGTATTCTGGGGCTTTTTGATGTTGCCAGTTGGATTGGAATTGAAGAGCACAGTGAGGATTTAGGGCAGACTCTGGCCGTCTGGGGTGTTGGTAGCGGCCCCTATGTGGTGATTCCTTTTTTGGGACCAAGTACTCTGAGGGACTCCCTGAGTATCTATCCGAATTACAAGTTGCACCCAATCGAATATGCCCCATTAACTGAAGAAGAGACATACGGTGTCCTCGCTTTGGACCTGGTACATCGCAGAGAGAGCTTGCTGAACAAGGAAAGTCTAGTTAGCGGTGATAAGTACGTTTTCTATCGTGATGCCTATCTTCAGAACCGGGAATATGAGATTAAGGACGGTGAGGTTCAGGACAGCTTTGACGACGGCTTTGATGATTTTGATGATGTGGACTTCGACGAAGACTTCTGAAGCCGACTCCCTGTGCCCGGCTCTGATATCCGATATTGGATATCAGAGGATTTCTATAATTTTAAGGCCGGCACAATAGTACATTGATTCATCTTTTTCTCTGTCGCCAGGGGTGTCTGAACGGCTGTTAGGATTGGCCGTTTCTGACGATTCTTCCCCCATGACATTAATTCGGGTGACTTCAACGATTGCCTCAAAAGGCTCCTTACCGAGATGCTCTCTGAGCTTAAACTGCGCGCGGGAGCCACATGCCAATTTTTCTGAAAGAACGACCCGTGCCCCGGTTGTACTCAGATCAAGACACTGCCCCAGCAGGTGAGCCTCCCCATCTTTCAGCTGCAGCTCACAATTAAGACTGATCCGGGTTCTTGGAAAAGCTCTTTTTTCACCCTGTGGTAGAAAAAATTCCATTATCTTTACCTATACTTGTTAAGCAGTGTCCGAAATATTACATTTTTTTGGGCTAATTGATCCAGTGCACTTATCTGCATTTCCCTAGCCTGTCTTAGGGTTTACACTAATCAGTATAGGCAGGCTTAATCCATTTAGTATTTTGCGGCTGAAATTTCAGACTTGGTTTGCAGGGTACTGTAAAGGACACTTGGAACTTATGCTAACAACATTGCTGGATGCGGTTTACGTGTCCGATGGTGCATCGGATACATCGTTACAACATCACGTATCCCCCAAGCTTTTGGATGCCCTTGCAGCAAAGCCTTTGGCCGCTGAAAGTGGTCCGGATGGGCTTCCGGATTCAGTCAAGCTGGTAATTTTTGAGCTTAATCAGGCCTCTGATATTTTCCCCCTCGAAGACTGGCTGATCTCCAGTCGTTCCTATGCCCTTGTCGTAATTGCTAACGATGCTCTGACGGATACCCTGATTAAGGCGATGGAAGCGGGAGCTGATGATTACATCCTCAATCCGGACCATAACCTAAATCTGACGGCTCTGGTGCTTCAGAGGGCCGTCAGTCGTAAACAGGAGATCCAGCAAAGCCAGCAAACGTATGATGAACTGGAACAGTTAAACCTTGAGCTGATGACCAGTCTGGATCTGCTCAGGCAGGATCAGCAGGCGGGGCGTTACGTACAGCAGAAGATGCTGCCGGACTCTCCCTGGGCATTTCAGCAGCAGGACTTTTCCTACATGATCTGCCCTTCGCTATATCTGAGTGGCGACTTTGTCGATTATTTTCCGATCAACGACCATCAGGTGATGTTTTATCTGGCAGATGTATCCGGTCATGGTGCGTCGTCTGCTTTTATCACCATTTTGCTTCGGGTTTATATCCGTCGTTACGTTAAACGCGCTCTGCGCCTTGAAGAGCCGGTTAATCCTGCGGATATTCTGAAGCGTGTGAATACTGAGCTGCTTGAAACGGGTTTGGGTAAACATCTGACTATTTTTCTTGGCCTTTTAGATAGCAAAAACCGGCAGTTGCGCTACTGTAATGGAGCGCACTTTCCTTATCCGGTACTGGTAGATGATGACGGTGGGCGTTTTCTTGAAGGTAAAGGTATGCCCGTAGGACTTTTTGAGGATGCGACTTATGAGGAGTTTGAGTTATTGTTGCACCCGCGATACCATCTCACCCTCTTTTCAGACGGTGTGTTTGAAGTGATTAATGAAACCTCTCTGGCGGCTAAAGAGAAACGGCTGTTGGAGATAGCAACTCAATTTGCAGGGCAACATGACGCCATGGTAAATCACTTTACCGAGTTAGGCATGCAGGATGCCCCTGACGATGTCAGCCTATTGGCGGTATCAGGTTCTTAATATGCAAGAAGGCAAAATTCTGGTTGCGGAAAACCGGGGTGTTTACGTACTCAAATTTATGGGTGATGTGCGACTGACACTCTGCTCAACCATCGATTCATTGCTTAAACGAATTTTTGGTGGTGAAGATCTTAAATCGGTCGTGATCGATCTGACTGAAACGGATGGTATTGACAGTACGGCTCTCGGCCTGCTGGCAAAAATTGCCGTTCACGCTAAAGAGGTGATGCCACGCAAGCCAACCATTGTCAGCACTCGTGAGGATATCACCCGGGTACTGGACAGTATGGGCTTTGATCATTACTTCAATCTGCGCCATCAACCGATCGCACTGGATTACTCACTTGAGGAAGCCCCAGTGCTGGATGATGAATGTGCGGACAGTATCCGCCAGAAAGTGATTGATGCACACCGTACTCTGATGGGGTTAAACCCGCGTAATAAAGAAGAGTTTGAACCCGTGGTATTCGCTCTGGAAAACTGCAAAGCGACGCCGGACCTGAAGAGTTTTCACTGACATTCAGCCCGTCCCATTGGCGGAAACAAAACAACAAAGCCCCGAACACAGGCATTCATTCATGCCATGTGTTTTCGGGGCTTTTTTATCCGCGGGTTTATTAAAAACTAAGCGGATTTTAATGCCTGATCGACAAACAGAGGTGCCAGTTGGGCCTCAAGTTTGGCCTGATCTGCCGCGAAAAGACGAATACCCTCTGACAGTTTCTCGGTTGCCATCGCATCCTGATTCATCAGCCAGCGGAACTCTACTTCCGTCATCGCCACCGGACGGGGCATCAGCGGCTTATTCGCCCGCAGTTTTCGCTCTAATGGCGATGTGTCTGCTGCCAGTTGCTCCAGCAGAGCCGGGCTGATGGTCAGGCGATCACAGCCTGCCAGTTGTTCAATCTCATCGGTATTACGGAAGCTCGCACCCATCACAATGGTGTCGTAAGCGTGCTGCTTGTAGTAGTTGTAGATGCTCTGAACAGACAGTACGCCAGGGTCGTTAGCCCCGGCGAAATCCTGCTCCGGGAATGCCGCCTTGTTCCAGTCCAGAATACGGCCAACAAAAGGTGAGATCAGCGTGGCACCGGCTTCAGCACAGGCGATAGCCTGAGCCTGAGAGAACAGCAGTGTCAGGTTGCAGGTGATCCCTTCCTGTTCCAGAATTTCAGCGGCCTTAATGCCTTCCCAGGTGGAAGCGATCTTGATCAGAACCCGTTCGCGACCCACGCCCAGAGCTTTATAGAGGTTGATCAGACGACGGGCTTTTTCAACAGTAGCGCGGGTATCGAAAGAGAGACGGGCGCTCACTTCTGTGGAGATATATCCGGGAATAATACGGCTGATCTCGGCACCAATCGCCACAGCGATTCGGTCAACCGCATAATCTTTCTGTTGTTCGGGATCAGCGGTTTCCTGCTGAGCCTGCTGAACCGCCTGTTTAATCAGATCCTGATACTCAGGTTTGTCGGCAACCTTAAGGACCAGAGAGGGATTGGTGGTCGCATCCTGCGGTTTCAGTTGTGCGATGGCGTCAATATCACCGGTGTCGGCAACGACAACGGTCATTTGACGCAGTTGTTCCAGTTTACTGGCCATAGTGAATCTTCCTGCGGTTCATTAAGTTCTTTATTTTTAAAGAGAATTCAATTAAACCGCAATAGCACTAAGGTGGTGCAGGTCGCATAATAGGAAGTGGTTCACACTCAAAAACAGACGTTATCCGCTGAAAGCAGCATCCAGAATTGCCTGCTCAGAAACCAGCGCCATCGCCTGTTCCAGAACTTCAGGGCCGGCACCTTCTTTATAGGCGTTTTCACTGATATGTCGGCGGAACTTGCGTCCCCCCGGACAACCCTGAAAAATGCCCAGCAGATGACGGGTCATGTGACCCAGATAGGTTCCTTCAGAACACTGCTGCTCGATATAAGGCAGCATCTTAGCCAGTGCCTCATGGCGGCTGATCGCCGGTGTATCCAGTCCAAAGATCTTCTGATCCACCTCAGCCAGTAAGTACGGGTTCTGATAAGCCTCGCGACCTATCATCACGCCATCCACATGTTCCAGATGAGTCGCCATCTGATCAAATGTGGTGATACCGCCATTGATTGCAATCTCCAGCTCCGGATAAGCCTGTTTCATGCGATAAACCAGATCGTAATCCAAAGGCGGCACTTCACGGTTTTGCTTAGGGCTTAAACCTTCCAGCCAGGCTTTACGGGCATGCAGGGTAAAGCTTTTGCAACCCGCCGCAGCAACCGTCTCAATAAACTGAGGCAAGGTTTCTTCCGGGTTTTGCTCATCGATACCGATGCGGCATTTCACCGTGACTTCAACTTCTGTGGCTGCCTGCATGGCCGAAACGCACTCCGCCACCAGATCGGCATGGCCCATCAGGCAGGCACCGATCATGTTGTTCTGCACACGATCACTCGGGCAGCCCACATTCAGGTTGATCTCGTCGTAACCGAACTCCGTCGCCTTAACACTGCACTTCGCCAGATCTTCTGGGTTGCTGCCGCCCAGCTGCAGCGCGATAGGATGCTCTTCCTTGTTGTACGCCAGAAAACGATCCGGATCTTTACCGAAAAGAATCGCGCCTGTCGTCACCATCTCGGTGTACAGCAGGGCTTCTTTGGATAGCAGACGCGCAAAATACCTGTAGTGTCGGTCGGTCCAATCCATCATCGGAGCAACAGAGAAACGGCGGTGGCGGCTAATTGGGCTTTTTTCAGTATTCATGCGGGTTTCAGCGGGTTCTATTCAGTTGGGTTTTCACTGTGGGTACTCTGAAATACCCCAGAATATCGAAATTAGTGTACCATTATTGTACCAAATGCACGGCTGAGAATGATTCTCTCAAGGACTGGTACACTGATGGCGACTTACCAAAAGCGTGGTACACGATGGCGCGCTATTGTACGCAAAAAAGGGCATTCAACACAGAGCAAAAGCTTCACGACTAAGGCGCAGGCACAACGCTGGGCTGCTCAGGTGGAGCTGGATATGGAAAATGGCGTTTATACCGGCGGCAAAGCGTCAGGTTTGTCTCTGTCAGTGGCAGAGCTTTGTGATTTGCATCTTAAACATATGATAGGGGATGGCTCGGTTAAGCGTAGTAAAACCTTGCCATCAAATAACCGGATGCTATCTGAAGCCTTTGATGGTGTTTTGGTGGCGGATCTGAGCTACAACAGGCTGAAGCAGTATTGCGAGACCAGGATTCGTGTTGATGGTGTTAAACCTGTAACGGTAAAGCAGTTGATGATGTACTTATCATCCGCTGTTACGACTGGGGTTTATGAGGCGGGTATTCCTTCAGCATTCAAGGCTGAATTTCATGACTGGCTTAAGATGTTGGACAGAGCGGGTTTGACGGGATCTCCACAAAGTAGGGAGCGTCGAACTAAGCCGGAGGAGTTGGCACTTATTTTTACTCACCTTGAGCATAACAAAGCTCTGAGTCGGATTAGGTACGCCGATATCATCGAGTTTGCTATAGAGTCCTGTATGCGCCTGGGAGAGATCTGTCGTATCCGTTGGGAAGATTATGATGCGGAAAATAGCGTGGTGTGGATCAGGGATCGTAAGCATCCGACATTAAAGCAGGGAAACCACCAGAGGGTTCCGCTTCTGACGGGGGCTAAAACTGTGATTGACCGGCAGCCGCGAAAGGGTGAGTACATCTTCCCTTATGAGGCTCGGTCGGTGTCATCAGGTTTTACGCGAATGATGAAAGGTCTGGGGATAGAGGATTTGAGATTTCACGACCTGCGCCATGAGGGCATTAGCCGCTTGTTTGAGAAAGGAATGCAGATTCAGGAGGTGGCGATGATTTCAGGTCATCGGGACTGGGGAAGTCTGAGGCGATATACCAACCTGAAGCCAGAAGAGGTTTCAAAAAAGTGGTCGCACTAGGCGACCGCTTTTTTGCGTGCCGCGTCTATCCAATGGGCGGCATCTTCGTAGTGTACCAGTAGCTTTTTGTTTTGACGGATAACCGGTACATCAAATGTACCCGCAGACAGTCTGTTTTTAGCGGTCTGAAGGGTAATGCCCATCTCTCTTGTGCAGAACTGCTCCAGAGGTATCAGCGTGCAGTTGTAAATGGCTAACAGCGCGAACTCCGTTCTCATTTTATGCGCTCCGTTTTGAATTTTGATCTTGCTCGTTCAGCCGCTCATTCATCAGCTGTGCGATGAATGTCAGCCCCTCATTCGTGACCTTGGTGGTTTGGGTATGCACTGTCCGCCTGCCTTGTTCGTACATGCCGTCTTTAACGGTAAAGAACTTCTGCAGGTGGCATAGGTTGTAGGGCGGGATGGTTCCCCGAAAGCCTGCGTGCTTGCGCAGGAACTTGTAGAGGGCGTTGCGCCCTCCGGGGAAGTTCAGCTTCTTAGCGGCTTCTTCAACAGTTAAGAGGCTCATGGTTCACTCCTGCTGTCATCAGTTTGCTGGCTTTAACCGCGTATTCGCGGGCGGTTCGTTTACTGGTGGTTGTCTGGCCACCGAGCAATGGCCAGAACACCCGATTGTTTTGGTCTTTATGGGCTAGCATCTCAAACTGGCCGATGTAGATGTTGTGACTCTGTAGCTGTTCTGGGGTGTATGCGTAATAGCCATCGCCTTTAACAACATCAGAGCGTTTAGAGGGCAGGGTTTTGGTGATAGCGTTCATGCAGTTTCTCCGGGCATAAAAAAAGCCCCTGATGGGCAGGGGCTTGAATAGGGTTGGATTTTGCGGTGATAAATCGTCGCCTAGCTTGTTTTTCACCATTCGTTACCAGTAGGTCAATGGCGCCGTGCAACGCTTGCTTGTAGGTGTTGCCCTCGCTGAGCATCAGTCGGCCATTAAGCCGGATCTCTGCCAGCCAGTAAGGCTTGCCTGCTCGGTTAAGCTGCATTCTGATTTTCATAGAGCGATGCTCCTTCCTTGGGTTTGATCATCCAGACCAGTAATTCTTCTTCAGCCTGAGTCACCGCAATCACGATAAAGCCGGGATAGGTGTACTCCCGTGGCCAGTTGTCATCCGGTATTGATTCACCGTTAAGCCAACGGTTGATTTTGGCTTGCTCTACTTGCGGGCCGATATGCAGAACCTTGGACTGGTAACGGTGTTTTTGCAGCCAGTAGTCTGCTTCTGGGCTGGGCAAGTGGAACAGGTGAGTGGGTAGATCCGGATGTTTCCAGTTTCCGTCGGTATCCAGAGTGATTTGTGTTGGCTGAATCTTCAGTGACATGCTGAGTCTCCTTCTCTTTTTGTTTGGCTTGATGTTGCTTGCGTTTGTAGTCGAACAGATAAACCGGTGTGAACAGAGGGCGGCGTTCGCCTAAGGCGAAGTAAAGGCCAGTCAGTTCACCGGTCAGTTCATCGGATGCAGGGCTGGAGTTGTCGAACGTTTCAGGGTAAACAAGGTGAGCCAGCCGGGTTTCAATAAAGTGAATCTGGTCGCGAATCTCATCAGCCGGGCGCACGAAGTCGGCACCGGACGCTGGGCGCGGTGTTTGTGTGGTCATGGGAGTGTCCTGTTTTTTGCTTAGCGTGGGCAGAGGTATTACGACGGGGTAGGTTATGCTGCAGGCGCTGATTCTTCTGAGGTGCTGTGTCCTATAAATTTCAGTACCAGCCCATCGGCTTTCTTATATTTCCGTACCAGCGCCGTGGCAGAGGTGAAAATTGGTTCCCAGTATTCAATCTTGGCATCTAGCTGCATTTTTGCGGATCGTTTACCGATCGCTTTGATCATTTTCTTTTTCTCAGTTGGCGAGTAAAGAGACTGGCTGCGTTTTCGCCAAATCGCCTTAACCTCAGGCTTAAACAGTTCTGTCTGGTTCGGCCATCCCCAGCCCCAGTTGATTTTCCCATCCAGAAAAACCACCAGATCCATGCGGCCTTCTTTAGTTTGTGCCCGGGTGATGCTCAGCTCCTGTCCTTTATAATCAAACTCTACCCGGCAGTAGAGGCTTTTAAGTTCATCTTCAATCTGACGCCATTGCTCATTTGTGATTTGTGATTTGTGATTTGTGATTTGTGATTTGTGATTTGTGATTTGT
>NZ_CEYNZH010000063.1:16657-19107 GCF_982874595.1 Oceanospirillum sp.
GATTTGTGATTTGTGATTTGTGATTTGTGATTTGTGATTTGTGATTTGTGATTTGAGGTTTGGGTGTACTCAATGTTCTGCTCCTTGCGGTTTGTGGTTGTCGAAGGGGATAGGGGCGGCCTACGTCGGGTGCATCGCGGGCGGCATCTGCCCTTTCCATAGCGCCTTGCGTGCCTTTTCTTTTGATGCTGTATATAAATCCAGTAGTTTTTTAAAGACGGATTTTGGGGCACTTTTAGGCGTTTTAGCGGCCACCGGCAGCGGGTTTTCAGCCAGCGCCATGACCGAAACCGACAAGGCCAGCTCAATCAGCACCGCCACCAGCAGGTAAGCGGCTGTCATCGTCTGATCTGGGGTTAAGCCCAGCGGCTGACTGATGCGGTTGAACAGCGCCATAGCAGCGGTAGTATTCGTTGGCGGCAAGGTATCCAGCTGCAGGCGCAGATCCGCAATGTTTGCCTGAATAGCCGGCAGCTTATCCAGCGTGGTCAGTGCCCGGGCACGGTAGCCGTTTTCGGCATCAATACGGGCGGTGGTCTGGATGGCCTCAGCCTGGGACTGCAGCTGTTCAATCTGACTGATCAGCAACTGATAAGCCGTGCTAGTGGTCTTAGAGGACTGCTGTTGCTGCTGAGTATCACCGATCAGCGCACCGGCACTGGCCGCGATACTCACCACCGTAAGCAGTGCCCAGCTGGCGAAATAGAGTAGGGCAGATGCCCGATACCCCAGCGCCCAACGGCGCAGACCAACCGGCATAGCCGCGTACTGCACCAGCGCCAAAGCAACCGCCACCGCGCTGTAAACCCAGCCGGTAGCCGCATCGTCTGCCAGCTGCAGCAGCAAACGCACACTGAAAAAGCTACTGGCCAGAAACAGAATGGCCGTCGTCAGCATCCAGATTGAACGCATGGGAGGCTCCTTGATTGGTGCGTTTAAGGTGGTTGTGTTAAAGCAATCCTTGATATGATGGTTTCTACTCTTTTTTAGAGACCAACCACAAAAGGAATTGAACGATGCAATCCAAAGAGATGTACGAAGCTTTTATCGGCTTCATATGGTAGTAGCGCGGTTTAAATTCTGGGCTTTAAGCTCACAAAGTTCGGCCTGTGCAAGTAGATGCTCTCGCTGTAGGTCTTTATCGGGATGCTCTGCTTTAAGATTTTTTGCCCGTAAACGATAGTTTTCTGCGAGTGCTTTCTGCCGCTGTATCGGGCTACTTGGTTTCATATGGTTTGGGTAAAGGTGAATCATAGGAATGTCCTTATTTGAGAGTAAATCAATGTATATCAGCAGCTATATGATGATTTTATTTGTATGTTACGCATCATTGTTTTCGCAAGGTGTAGCAGCTGAAGAACCAACGATTAGTGATGTACTAATTGCACTGGAAGATAGTAAGCCAAGTTTTTTTGATGTGTATCTTGTTCCGATAATACCTTCTGTGATATCTGCAATATTATTTTGGTACATTTTTGATTATAGAAGTAAAAAAAGGGATTACGATCACGCCCGAATTAAAGCTTATAGGGAAATGGTCAATGTGGCGTCGTCAGTTTTTTCACTTCTAGATTTAATGTGTGCTCATAAGAAAAATAGCACTTCATTCTTTCAAGATTATATTATGTCTGGACATATGGGGGTTAAAGATTACAAGAAGCTATTGAGTGTTAAGGTTATTAATAAAGATTATCTTTATTTAGTGATACCTTTTCAGCTTGTCATGGTCTTTGGTCATGAGATTTTAAAAAGAAGAAATAGGGTATTGTTGTCCGTTGAAAAGTTGAATTTTTACTATGAATACCTTTCAGTTGAGGAGCGGGTGCTTTTTGATAGCCTATTGGAAGCTCTTAAATATCTAGAAAATCTAGACTATTTTATTGATAAGAACCCTATTTCAAATGGTTTCGCTCCTGTCGATAACAGTATGGCTATGTATGCTGGAACTGCTAACAACTTAAACAAGTTGCTGATTGATATCTATCGCAGAATAAATAGCATTAAGCCTGAAAAAAGTGCTACGTGGTCTGAGGTTTGTCGCCATTTCTATAGTGGTAACTACCGAGAATGTATCTATTGTATAGAACGCTATGAGGCTAATGTCTCTTCATGGGATGGGTTTTTATCAATTTTTTATGTCAGGTCATTGTATAAATTAGGTTGGGTTGAAAGGCTTGATCGAGAGGTTTTACGCCTATGTGAAAAATATAATAAAAATATACTGGGCTATAGGAGGGCATTTTTGGATATGGATGAAATTTACTTAAGAAGAATTTTGTCCGAAAAAGTCAATTCTGCCTCGCTGGAAAGTTTGGTAAAAACATTGCAATCTGAAGCCGATCAAAAGAAATCCTTTTTGTCTGAATGTGAGACAGTAAGAAACTATCTTGACCAAGGAGGGTGTTCATAGTTCTGTGTCACCCATTACTTACAGATCCACGTAACCGTCG
>NZ_CEYNZH010000064.1:0-18296 GCF_982874595.1 Oceanospirillum sp.
CATTTCTCCAGTTTAGGATAGAAAATGTGTCAACCTTATTCAGGACGGGACATAAAAATAAAAAAGGCCGCATGAAAGCAGCCTTTTATACCTGTTTTAAACCGTCTCAGAGTCGTGCAGCATCATCCAGTGCTCGCAGGATTTTCTTTCGGCCAAGAAGCAGTTTCCAGCGACGACCACCCAGCTGGTGCCAGAGAATGGCGGAGCGAATCCCTGTGAACAGCAGCGCTCGGACTTTCTCGGCATTCGTGTTTTGACGCAAAATATTTGGCTCACCCTGCACCTGAATGCGGAACGAGAAAGTGCTGATGGTGTCCTGATAAAGGCTGGCGATACTGGCAATCACATTCTCATGCGTTGGAGAGAAGTGATGGCTCTGCATTTTGACCTGTTCCAGGCGCTGACCAATGGCATTGAGCATTTGATTGTCTTTTCGCAGGCGCTTTTCCAGGTACAGAATCGACATCGCATAGCGCAGTACATGGGTGGAGGTCTCAGCATCTTTATTGACGAAGCCTCTCAGTGTGCGAATCCCTAGGTTTAAGCCTTGAGCTGAGCCTCCGTAAACTTCCAGAGTGTTTTCCGGATCGGTTTCCAGAATGCTGTTGATGCTGGTTTCAAAGCTGTCCTGACCCACCATGCCTTTGTTGGCCAGTTGGTGAACCAGTGCGGCCGCCTGAAATACGCCTGCCAGTGCTAAAGCCTGTTCCTGATCCTGTCGGGTTGAGCTCATAGTCGTCTCTGTTTTCCTGTTGTCAGATAGTCCGTTTGCTGAGTTCTGTGCTGAGAATCGCCTGTAAATATCAGGAGTCGTCTCGCCAGGTTTTCTCAATAACCGCCCCACCCAGGCAGTTATCATCCAGGTAGAACACAACGGATTGCCCCGGCGTTACCGCACGCTGAGGTTGATCGAAGATTACTTCGAACTCGTTATTGCCTAATGGTTTCACCGTGCAGGGTTGGTCATCCTGGCGGTATCGGGTTTTGGCCCGGCATTTAAATTCGCCATCAACCGGTGGCTGGTGTGCAACCCAGTCAACGCTTTCTGTTTTAAGACCACGGCTGAACAGCAAAGGGTGGTCGGTGCCCTGCACGGCGATCAGAATATTGTTATCCAGATCTTTCTCGGCCACAAACCACGGATCTTCAGAGTAATCTTTCAGGCCGCCAATCCCCAGCCCCTGACGCTGTCCGATGGTGTAGTACATCAGGCCGCTGTGTTTGCCGATCACATCACCATCCGGTGTGGTAATGGTGCCAGGTTGAGCGGGCAGGTATTGCTGCAGAAAATCCTTAAAGCGGCGTTCACCGATAAAACAGATACCGGTGCTGTCTTTTTTGCGGGCGGTAATCAGGTCGTTCTCTTCAGCGATACGGCGTACTTCCGGTTTTTCAATTTCGCCCACCGGGAACAGAGTTTTACCGATCTCGTTATGACCAACCGCATGCAGGAAGTAGCTCTGGTCTTTGTTATTATCCAGACCTTTCAGCAAGGTGGCTTTGCCATCCTGCTCGCCGCGACGGACATAGTGGCCGGTAGCGATCAGATCAGCACCCAGTGCCTCTGCGTATTCCAGAAAAGCTTTAAACTTGATCTCTTTATTACATAGAATATCCGGGTTTGGGGTGCGGCCGGCTTTGTATTCTTCAAGGAAGTGCTCAAAGACGTTGTCCCAGTATTCTGCGGCAAAATTGGCTTTGTGCAGCTTGATGCCGATGCGGTCGCAAACCGCCTGAGCATCAGCCAGATCTTCCTTGGCGGTGCAGTATTCGGTGCCGTCGTCTTCGTCCCAGTTTTTCATAAACAGGCCTTCAACCTGATAGCCCTGTTGCATCAGCAGAACCGCAGATACGGAAGAATCGACACCACCGGACATACCGACGATCACCTTGATCTGGCTGTTGTCTTTGGTGTTAGTGGTTGTTTGGTTTTCCGGGCTGTTTTGACTGTTTGGCATGATTTATCGCTATCGAGTATTCGGTGTTTTGGCTGGCGGTGTCTGAGGCAAGCCGTTTGATCGTGTTATGGTGCCGACCGCATTTGCGCCTTTTATAAGCGCTCAAACTAAATAGGCTGGCGTTATCTTAATGCAAGCTCACTGATTATAACGGATGTTATCAGCAGACGCAGTTAAAGTGCGTTGGCTGATAGCTCGTTATTTAAGAGATCGGATGATTAAAATCGGTGATCAGTTCCAGTGGGAATTGTTTGCCACGACGATAATCCTCAAAGCACTTCAGTACGGCTTCGCTGCGCATTTTATCCTGCTGCTGTTGTAACTCATCCCAGCTCATCCAGCGGGCATCCTCAATGCCATCATCCAGTTCTGCCTCCGGGTTATGGTTCAGCGGCTCGGCAATAAAGCAGTGTCGGTGATAAGTGAGTCGCTCAGAGGCTTTGTTGATGTAGAGCCCCATGTAGGCGGTGATGCGCACATCCCAGCGGGTTTCTTCCAGAGTTTCCCGGATGGCGGCATCGATCAGGCTCTCATCTTTTTCTATGTGGCCTGCCGGTTGATTGAGGACTTTTCGGCCCTGACTCCATTCTTCTACCAGAAGGAAGCGCTCTTCTCCGGTTTCAGCCTCTTGTTTTACAACAACGGTGGCAACGGTACAGTTGGGTTTCCAGACATCATCACGTGACAGCATGGTGATCCTTAAACGGTTTCTCTTGAGTTCTTGCCAGCGGGTTCTTATCGGCTGTAAGAATTCCGAACGGATTTAGCGGCGGGGTTTGCGTGATCGTTTGTTTTGCCCGGGACGCTCTTTAGCTGAAAGGTTGGGGCGGTTATCGCTTTTTCCAGTCTGGCTGCCTTTTGCGTTGTTTTTTCGTGGTGCCGCCTTGGGTTTACGCTTTACTGCAGCTTTGGGGGCGACGGGAAGGTTGACCTCCAGTTCCCTGTTCTCACCACTGTTCAGGCCATCCAGTGTCCAGCTGCCGATTCGGGTGCGCACCAGTCGCAGGGTCGGGAAGCCCACGGCGGCACTCATGCGGCGAACCTGGCGGTTGCGGCCCTCGCTGATCACCAGCTCAACCCAGGATGTCGGAATATTCTGGCGTTTGCGAACGGGTGGGTTTCGTTCCGGAAAACCGGGGTCGCTGATTTTTCGTGCCTTCGCTGGCCGGGTCATGCCGTCTTTCAGTTCAACGCCTTTACGTAACTGCTGGAGGGCTTGTTCGGTAATGTCGCCCTCAACCTGAATAACATAGGTTTTGGGCAGCTTCATATCCGGTGATGCAATTCGGTGTTGCAGCTGCCCATCATCTGTCAGCAGGAGCAGGCCCTCAGAGTCGTAGTCCAGTCTGCCAGCAGGATAGATGCCCGGCTCAGTCACAAAATCTGCCAGTGTGGTGCGTCCTTCAGTGTCGGTAAATTGTGACAGTACCTGAAAGGGTTTATTGAACAAAATCAGTCGGCTCATAGCAAAGATGATCCTTTTGGCGTTTGGCAGAGTAAAACAAGGAGCTGGCGATACGTTTGATTGTATACGCCTCAAAATGAGGTTCAGCATGATATACAGAGTTGCGGCTTGATAACAGATTGGCTTGGTGACGCTTTCAGGTTTGCCGCCGGGCTTCCTGAGTCATAAGGTTAGTTTTGTTGAGATGTCGCCTGCTACTTTGTGTTGGATTTGTTAAATCGTTAGATACCTTGGTAAAGCCCTGAAAAAATAAGATGTTAACTGTCTTATGTTCATTGTTTTTCCGAAATTTTTAATTATTCTTAGTTTATAAGTAGGTTATTAACCCCATATCTATACCTGAGAAGTCGTTTAAGTGTATTTAGTCTGCGCTCTAATGGTGTTTTTGGCAGCTGGAACGCTTGGGGCTCACTAGTTTCAGGGATAAGGCGCGATAGGCAGTAGAAGCTTCCTGTTTTGTCTCCTGACCGATTTATAAACTTGAGTTTGAACTAATCTGTGCTTATTTTTTAGCTAAAGCGCGCTTTAAACTAAACTTAAAAATAGAGGATTAGCGGTACCGCCATGGCAAACCCTTATTTCACCATCGTTAATCAGGATGACCATTCAGATCCTTATCAGCACGACGGTGACAGCGGAGTGGCAGTCGCTCCGTCAAAACCTGAACTTCAGCGTCCGCCAATGTACAAAGTAGTGATGCTGAATGATGACTACACACCGATGGAGTTTGTTGTTGAAGTGCTCACTGTGTTTTTCAATATGGATGAGGAGAAGGCTACGCAAGTCATGCTGGCAGTACATACCCAAGGCAAGGGTGTGTGCGGAATATTTACCAGGGATATTGCTGAAACCAAATGTGCTCAGGTAAATCAGTGCTCAAGAGAACATGAACACCCGTTAATGTGTGATATTGAGCAGGCTGATTGAAGCCTTAAGGGCTGATACCGGAATCAAACCCGGAACAAAAAGGCCGATATAAAAAAGCGGCAAGAGAGGGTAGTCCCATGTTAAGCAAAGACCTCGAATCAACGCTAAACGGTGCTTTCACCGTAGCTCGCAGCAAACGCCATGAGTTTATGACAGTCGAACATCTGTTGCTGGCGCTGCTGGATAATGACTCTGCCGCACGTGTGCTACAGGCTTGCGGTGCTAATTTGAACAAACTGCGTATCGAGTTACAGGATTTTATCAACTCGACCACGCCGCTTATCCCCGATGATCAGCTGGAGCGTGAAACCCAACCAACCCTGGGTTTTCAGCGTGTGCTTCAGCGTGCGGTTTTCCACGTTCAGTCTTCCGGTAAAAGCGAAGTCACCGGTGCTAACGTACTGGTCGCTATTTTCAGCGAACAGGAAAGTCAGGCGGTTTACTTCCTGCGTCAGCAGAATGTTGCCCGCGTTGATGCGGTCAATTATATCTCCCACGGTATTTCCAAGGTCGCCGGTCACGAGGCGCCGATGGAGCAGGATCAGCATCATGAAGAGTCTGAAGATGGCGCACAGGAAGGTAGTGCGAATAATCCTCTGACCGGATATTCCACCAACCTGAATGAACAGGCTCGTCTTGGCCGTATCGATCCGCTGGTGGGGCGTGAGCACGAAGTTGAGCGCGTGATTCAGATTCTGGCCCGTCGCCGTAAAAACAACCCGCTGCTGGTGGGTGAAGCCGGTGTCGGTAAAACCGCTATTGCTGAAGGTCTGGCCAAGCGCATTATTGATGGCGAAGTGCCGGATGTGATTCAGGAGAGTGTGGTTTATTCCCTGGATATGGGTGCGCTGTTGGCCGGAACCAAATACCGCGGCGACTTTGAGAAGCGCCTTAAGGCTTTACTTGGCGAGCTGAAGAAGCAGCCCCATGCGATTCTGTTTATCGATGAGATTCATACCATTATCGGTGCCGGTGCAGCGTCTGGTGGTGTGATGGATGCTTCTAATCTGCTGAAGCCGCTACTGAGTTCCGGTGAGATCCGTTGTATCGGTTCTACCACGTTCCAGGAGTTCCGTGGCATCTTCGAGAAAGATCGTGCTCTGGCCCGTCGTTTCCAGAAAGTGGATGTGATGGAGCCGAATGTGGATGACACCATTGAGATTCTGAAGGGGCTGCGCAGCCGCTTCGAGAAGCATCACGATCTCAAGTACACCAATGAGGCTCTGGAGGCGGCGGCAACACTGGCTGAGCGTTATATCAATGACCGTCACATGCCGGATAAAGCGATTGATGTGATTGATGAAGCCGGTGCTTATCAGCGTCTGCTGGCGGAAGAAGATCGTGTTGATACCATCGATGTGGAACAGGTTGAAGCGGTTGTCGCTAAGATCGCCCGTATTCCGCCGAAGAGTGTTACGACTTCTGACAAAAAAGTGCTTAAGGATCTGGAGAAAAACCTGCAGATGCTGGTCTTCGGTCAGGACGATGCGATCACCTCTATGTCTAATGCGATCAAGTTGTCCCGTGCCGGTCTTAAAGCACCGGAGAAACCGATCGGTTCCTTCCTGTTTGCAGGTCCGACCGGTGTGGGTAAGACTGAGGTGAGTAAGCAGCTGGCGCACATTATGGGTATCGAGCTGGTTCGCTTTGATATGTCTGAGTACATGGAGCGTCACACGGTATCCCGTCTGATCGGTGCACCTCCGGGTTATGTCGGTTATGACCAGGGCGGTCTGCTGACGGAAGCGATCACCAAGAATCCGCACTGTGTTCTGCTGCTGGATGAGATCGAGAAAGCGCATCCGGAAGTCTTTAACCTGCTGCTGCAGGTGATGGATCACGGTACGCTGACCGATAACAACGGTCGTAAAGCGGACTTCCGTAACGTTATCCTGATTATGACCACCAATGCCGGTGCTGAGGCGATTAGCCGCCGCTCTATTGGTTTTGCTAATCAGGATCACAGCACGGACGGTATGGAGGTGATTCGTAAGACCTTCACTCCGGAATTCCGTAACCGTCTGGATGGCATTATTCAGTTCTCGGCACTGAACTTCGAGATGATCCGCAATGTGGTTGATAAGTTCCTGGTGGAACTGCAGGCGCAGCTGGATGAGAAGAAGGTACAGCTGGTACTGGAAGACGATGCTAAAAACTGGCTGGCGGAGAACGGTTATGACCCTGAAATGGGTGCTCGTCCAATGGCGCGCCTGATTCAGGAGAAGATCAAGAAACCGCTGGCCGAGATTATCCTGTTTGGTGATCTGGCTGAATCCGGTGGAGAAGTACATGTTTCGCTGGATGAAAACGGTGAGATTGTACTGGAAGCTGAAAAAGCTGGTGAGGCTGCCTGATTTTTGAGTGACAGCTTTTTATCTGTAACCGAAAACCCCGCATCAGCGGGGTTTTTTTATAGCTCTGGATGCGTGGTCTTGCGATATTTTAAAGCGGATCGGTTGGCTCATGGGTTATTTATCTATAAGCAAAAAAGCCCAACTTATTCTGATTTGATCAGAATAAGTTGGGCTTTTTCAGAAACTATATCGCTACCTCCTTGGCGGGAGGCTCCGTAGTATCAACGGGCGCGGTATACAATACGGCCTTTAGTCAGGTCGTAGGGAGTCAGTTCCACTTTTACTTTGTCACCAGTCAGAATGCGGATGTAGTTTTTGCGCATTTTGCCTGAGATGTGAGCGGTTACGATATGACCGTTTTCCAGCTCAACGCGGAACATAGTGTTGGGCAGCGTGTCGACCACGGTGCCTTCCATTTCAATAGAATCTTCTTTTGCCATGCAGGAAATACCTCGGGTTCTTTCTGCTGTCTATAAACCGCATTCCGTTTGAGACGGGCATGTCCTTTGAGTCGGAACGACGGGTTCGAATAATTTGGTGCTACACAACCAGACGGGGCAGAGCTTCGCTCAGCAGGGCCGGGTTCAGTGTCTTTGGGCTTGGTGTAAATCAGATAACGCCACACACAAAATAAGCGCGCGTATTTTGCCTTATTTTCTCGGGCTAATCAAAATTTCCCTGAAAAAAGCCAAAAAATGTTCAGGGATCAGGTTTTCGGCAGCCTTAAAAATGGCTGCCGATTCGCTAACATGCCATCACAAGGTGACATTTTTCTGACAAAAGGTTTGGTCTGTTATGGACAGGGTTATCTATTTGAGCTTTCACTGTGTAAATCCTGTAGATCAACGGGATACCAGTGATTATCTCTGAGTTGTTCCAGTGGCTGATATTCGGTTTTGTAGCTCATTTTCTGACAGCTTTCTATCCAGTAACCCAGATAAACGTAGGGAAGATGGTGGTAGCGGGCATGGAGTATCAGCCAGAGTACAACGTAAACCCCCAGTGAGCGTTTGGGCTGATCTGGCTCATAGAAGGTATAGATGGCTGAAATGCCGTGACTGAGTGTGTCCATGGCGGAGACAGCAAAAAGTTTGCCCTCCGGGTCACGAAACTCAACGAGATGAGAGAAATGTTTATCCATCGTCAGGAAAGATTTGTATTGGTCTTCTGAAGGCGGAAACATATCGCCGTCAGCGTGTCGCTCATTAATGTAGCGCTCATACAGATCATAGTGCTCCTGCACATACTTGGCCGGCACGATAGTCGCGCTCAGATCTTTGTTGCGGTTCAGGGTTTTGCGATGCTTGCGTTTCAGCTGAAAGTCTTCAGTTGGCACCCGGACCGAAATGCAGGCATTACAACCTTTGCAGTTTGGACGGTAGAGGTGTTTTCCGCTACGACGGAAGCCCACCAGTGTCAGCAGGTCGTAAACTTGTTGAGTGACCTCCTGCTCAGGATCAAGGAAGAGTGTGGTGGCCGTATGGTCTGCCAGATAGCTGCAGTCATGGGGAACGGTCATATAAAAACGCAGCTGCGGTTCTATAAAGGGGGCGTCACTACTCAAAGCACAGATTCCTTAATGCGTTGTTCCAGTGACCAGGGGCCAACTGGCATGGGAGCTGAAGCATATAGTTTAAGGTAGTCAAGAAAACGGGTTCTTTCGATCTCTTCAGCACCAAAACTTGCCAGATGATCAGTGTAAACCTGACAATCGATCAGCTCAAACTGCCATGCCCTGAGCTGTTCGACCAGATGGACAAAGGCGACTTTGGACGCATCGGTTGCTCTGGTAAACATCGACTCACCGCAAAAAACTTTGCCGATGGCGACACCATAAAGCCCGCCAACCAGCTCACCATTCTGCCAGGCTTCAACGGAGTGGGCGTAACCTTCGTGATGAAGTGCCAGATAAGCTTTGCGCATCTCTGGGGTGATCCAGGTTTCATCGGTATAGTTACGGGCGGCAGCGCAGCCATCCAGGACCTGCGCGAAGGCCTGATCAAAAGTAATCTCGTACAGTTGCTTGCGAAGTGTTTTCTTAAGGCTGCGCCGAACTTTAAAATTCTCCGGCAGAATCACCATTCGCGGATCGGGTGACCACCAGAGAATGGGCTCGCCGGGGTTGAACCAAGGGAATATGCCTTGCCGGTAGGCGGTCAGCAGCCACTGATCGTTGAGCTGACCGCCAAACGCGAGAATGCCCGGGGGATCATCAAGGGCTTGGGTTACCGATGGGAATGCAGGTGGAAGCTGAGGGTCCAGCCAGGGTAGCTCTATCATAAAAACGGCTCATTGACGGTGTTCAGGGCGATAAGTGAGAAGGGGCTAAGATGGATGCCAACTATTTGATTGCCTTCGTTTTGCTTATCTCTTTGCTCAGGTATTATAAGGCTACAATTCATTAGGGTAGAAGTTTCATGACAACAGACCATCAACCTGAGCCGACCAGTTCGACACAAACGGGTCAGGAGCTGGCAGATCGAATTCGCAAAGGCGCACGGGAAGGCGTTGTGATCCTGATTCTGGCGCTTTGCAGTTTTCTGGTACTTGCGCTAATCAGTTTCGATGCCGCTGATGGCGGCTGGTCCAGCAGCCAGAACTCAGGTATCCCGGAAAATTTAATGGGACGTTTTGGCTCATTCACTTCTGATTTTCTGTTTAGCCTTACCGGTTATTCTGCCTATCTGTTTCCTTTGGTGATGCTCTATTACTCTGCCCATCGTATCTATATTGGTCGTCAGCAGTTGGATGGTGCAGCGCTTGGATTGCGCTTTCTTGGGTTTGTGGTTTGGATCTGTGCCAATGCAACGCTGGCCAGCCTTCATTTTTATCATCCCGAGAGCGCCCTACCCAGTGGTCCGGGAGGCATCATTGGCGAGTCTATCACCCATCTGTTGTTGACCAGTCTTGGTCTGATGGGGTCAACCTTACTGATGCTGGCCCTTTGGATGATCGGCTTCTCGTTGCTGACAGGATGGTCTTGGCTGCTGATTATCGATACCGTGGGATTTTATGCCGAAGTCGGGGCGAATCGGCTATACCAATGGCTGAAAAAAGAAGCCACAGACACCAGTGCCGGATTACCGGCGCAGTATTCTGCCCCTTCCGGTGATCTTTATTCTGATCGCTATCAGGGACAGTCTGAACCGCCAATACAAGCAGCCGGGCCGCTCTCTGGCCATTCAGAAAATGATGCGTTCTTTGCGCCTGTGCGTGAGGCCTATCCAGATAATGCGTCGCAGACCGATTATTCTGATGGAACGGCATCCCATGGCGCTGATGAGTCGTTCAGATCGCCTGCCCCATCTCTGCCATGGCATAAGCGATTGCTGCAGAATCTGCCGATGTTGCCTCCGCTGTTTAACAGCAAAGAGTCGAATGCTGATCGTCGTGCTCCGACACAGGAAAGAGTTGAGCCGGCTTTGTCTCTGAGTGGGGCTCTTGTTGCAACTGATGATGATCGTCTGAGCGGAGTGGAACCGACGCTGAATATCTCACCTTCTTTGCAGCAAGCATTCGGTGGCAATCAACCGCAAACGGTTGCTCAGCAATCACCGCAACAACCCTTGGCAACTGATTCTGATTTTCCGCAGCCTGCTTCTGTGACGCAGGTTCAGCAGGAGGGATCGGCACCTGCTCAATCGCCGATGGAGGTGAGCTCGCATCATGGGGCGGAGGCGCCTCCCTGGGAAGTAGATGCTACAGCCCCGTCAGGGCAGTTCGATTCCGATAATGAACCGACACTGGAAGAGCGTCTGGCTGCTGTTACCCAGACGACAGAAGATGGTGAGATCTGGAGTGTGGCACGTTTCCAGAAACCGGATACCACGCCCGTTGGTGAAATTACCGGTGACAAACCCTCTATTGAGCTTCTGACTCAAGGGGATAGTATCAGCAAGCCGAGTTATACGCCGGAGCAGCTGCAGACTATGTCGGAACTGCTTGAGGTCCGCCTTAAAGAGTTTAACGTGGTGGCTCAGGTGGTGGATGTGCATCCGGGTCCTGTGATCACCCGTTTCGAGATTCAGCCCGCAGCAGGGGTTAAGGCCAGCAAAATTACCAATCTGGCGACGGATCTGGCCCGTGCGCTGGCGGTGACCAGTGTGCGTGTCGTGGAAGTGATCGCCGGTAAGTCCTCCGTCGGTATTGAGATTCCTAACCAGAACCGGGCGATGATTCGTCTGCATAAAGTGCTGAATCATCCCTCCTACACCAAATCGGACTCACCGTTAACGCTGGCTTTGGGTGATGATATTGCCGGTCAGCCGGTGGTGGCGAATCTGGCTAAGATGCCCCACCTGCTGGTGGCAGGTACAACCGGTTCCGGTAAATCCGTGGGTGTGAACGCCATGTTGCTCAGCATGCTCTTTAAGGGCACGCCGGAAGAGCTGCGCCTGATCATGGTAGATCCTAAGATGCTGGAACTGTCGGTGTACGACGGTATTCCGCATCTGCTGACACCGGTTGTTACCGATATGAAAGACGCGGCCAATGCCCTGCGTTGGTGTGTGGCCGAGATGGAGCGTCGCTACAAGCTGATGGCGGCTATGGGCGTGCGTAATATCGCAGGCTTTAACAGTAAGCTGGATGAAGCCGCTGCCCAGGGTGCCCGGGTTGCCGATCCGACCGCTAAGCCTGAGCAGGGTGAAGCACCGCCGACATTGGAAAAGCTGCCGTTCATTGTGGTGGTAATCGATGAGTTTGCGGACATGATGATGATCGTCGGCAAAAAGGTGGAAGAACTGATCGCCCGCCTAGCGCAGAAAGCCCGTGCGGCGGGTATTCACCTGATTCTGGCGACCCAGCGTCCTTCCGTGGATGTGATTACCGGTCTGATCAAGGCCAATATCCCGACCCGTATCGCGTTTCAGGTATCCTCCAAGATCGACTCCCGCACTATTCTCGATCAGGGGGGCGCGGAGCAGCTGCTGGGGCACGGTGATATGCTCTATCTGCCGCCGGGAACCGCTATGCCGATTCGTGTGCACGGTGCTTTTGTTGATGATGACGAAGTGCATCGGGTGGTGGAAAACTGGAAACGCCGCGGAGCCCCGGACTATGTCGACAGTATTTTGAACGGATGGGAAGAAAACGGTGTCCCATCTGAAGGTGGCGGCGCAGACTCCGGTGATGAAGACCGGGATGCTCTCTACGATGAAGTGGTTGAGTTTATTACCGAAACCCGACGGGTTTCCGCCTCAGGCATACAGCGCCGCTTTAAGATTGGTTACAACCGTGCGGCACGTCTGGTGGAGTCATTGGAAGCAGCGGGCGTGGTATCCGGTATGGGCACCAATGGTCAGCGGGAAGTGCTGGCTCCACCGAGCCATCCTCAGGAATAACCCTGTATATAAGGGAACGTGGATCTTATTTTAAGGAAAACTATGCAACGTTTTATCGGTTTTTTTCTGGCGTTGGCCAGCGTGTTTGTTTTTTCGATGACCGCTCAGGCTGAGCCAACTTCTGCAGCAGCCCAGCTGGGCAAGTTGCTGACCAATATGAAGAGTCTTGATGCGGATTTTCAGCAGCGCATTCTTGATGCCAAAGGCAGCCGCCTGCAGGAGGTGTCCGGCCATCTGAGTCTGGCGCGTCCCGGTAAGTTTTACTGGGAAACAGAAAATCCCTTCCCGCAAACTGTGGTATCCGATGGTGAAACCCTTTGGCTTTACGATCCGGACCTGGAGCAGGTGACTGTGCAGCAGGTTGACCCGTCGCAGAGCCGAACGCCTGCCATGCTACTGAGTGGGGATATTGCGTCGATTGAAGAACGTTTTACGATCAAGCTGACCCGCGAAGGGACTCAATTGAAAGAGTTTCTTCTTATTCCAACGGGTCAGGAGTCTCTCTTCGAAGAGTTACGCCTGAGTTTTGTGGCTGGTGAACTGGCTTCTCTGCTGCTATCTGACAGTCTTGGTCAGCGAACGTCTATTGAGTTGTTCTCTACCCTGCTGAACCCTGAACTTCCGGATGATCGTTTTACTTTCACAGTCCCTGGCGATATTGATGTGATTATGCAGTAGGCGCGTTCTGAAATGGATCTTTTTGCTGAAGAGCCCAAGTGGCAGCCCTTAGCAGCGCGTATGCGCCCTACCACGCTGGATGAATATTCCGGTCAGCAGCATTTGCTGGCCACGGATAAGCCGTTGCGTCAGGCGATAGAGCGTGATCAGCTGCACTCCATGATTTTCTGGGGGCCACCGGGGGTGGGTAAAACTACGCTGGCGCGTCTGATCGCGGAGCTGACCAAGGCCCGTTTTGAAAGTATTTCCGCGGTATTATCCGGTGTGAAAGAGATTCGGGCCGCCGTTGAGCGCGCTCAGCAAACCCGCGCCCATGGCGGAAAGACGCTGCTCTTTGTGGACGAAGTCCACCGTTTTAATAAATCCCAGCAGGATGCTTTTCTGCCCTTTGTGGAAGATGGCACCTTTATTTTTGTGGGGGCGACCACAGAAAATCCCTCCTTTGAACTGAACAACGCACTGCTGTCCCGTGCCCGTGTTTATGTCTTGCGCAGCCTTGAGCCTGATGACCTGGTGGGAGTGTTACGTCATGCGGTGACCGATACGGAACGGGGACTGGGCGAGCAGAATCTTCAGGTCGATGATGAGCATCTGGAGCTGTTAGCCAAAGCAGCTGACGGTGATGCCCGCCGCGCCCTGAACCTGCTGGAAGTTGCCTCTGATCTGGCGGAAGATACACCGGACGGTCGCCGGATTAATAGTCAGGTGATGTCTGAAGTTCTGGCAGAAAGCACCCGCCGCATGGATAAAGGTGGGGATCTGTTTTACGAGCAGATCTCCGCTCTGCACAAATCGGTTCGGGGTTCCGCACCGGATGCGGCGCTCTACTGGTTCTGCCGTATGCTGGATGGCGGCTGTGATCCCCTCTATATCGCCCGGCGTGTGGTGCGTATGGCCAGTGAAGAGATCGGTAATGCCGATCCCCGCGCTTTGCAGCTGTGCCTCAATGCCTGGGATGTGCAGGAGCGTCTGGGCAGTCCGGAAGGAGAGCTTGCGGTCGCGCAGGCGATTCTCTATCTGGCATCCGCACCGAAAAGTAATGCCGCTTATAAAGCCTACAATCAGGCCCGTGCCCATGTAGCGGAATCCGGTAATTATGATGTGCCGGTGCATCTGAGAAATGCTCCGACTAAGCTGATGAAAGAGATGGGCTTTGGTCAGGAGTATCGTTACGCCCACGATGAGCCGGATGCTTATGCCGCGGGTGAAAACTACTTCCCGGAAGAGCTGGCGGATACCCGTTATTACTTCCCCGAGAACCGCGGGCTTGAGCAGAAAATCGCGCAAAAGCTGCAATGGCTGGCTGAAAAAGATCAGGCCAGTGCGTTAAAGCGTTATTCCGATCCTTCCTGAACCCTTTCCAGGTATAACCGTGGTCTCTCTGTTTCCGTTTATCCATGGGCTATTTTTCGCACTACGACAAATAGCCCTGTTTTTATCCGGTGTTTTTGATACAGGTCATGCGCAGTTTCTCCGGGGCTGACTATATTCGATAGAGCGTTTTGGAAAAGTGTTGCTGCCAATTCCCAGAGATAATTAATAAGGCGGTGATAACGACAAGCTAGCATAAGCCGCTTGTGCGGTTTATTTCCCTACCGAAAATAGAGGAGGTGTGAGATGAGCACGATCATGTCACAACTGCATCTGGACCACATGAACCTCAGCAGATTGCTGGAAGTCCTTAAAGATAAACTGGTAAGACTGAAAGCTGGGGAGCGGCCCGATTACCAACTGATACTGGACGTTGTCACTTATATTGTTGATTACGCTGATACCCATCACCATCCCTTAGAAGATCAGATCTACGATTACGCGATTCAGCAGTACCCTTCCAGTAAACAAGCGCTTTCCGAAGTTGAAGCGGAACACCGGTTGATCCGGGATGATACCCGTGAGTTTCAGCAACTTATCGAAAATATCCTGATGGATTCTATTGTCCCTATGGAGACTTTTAATCAACGTCTGGAAGGCTTTATCCGTCAACAATATAACCACCTGAATCAGGAAGAGGGCACGGTTTTTCCCCTGTTGGAAAAACTGATGCAGGATAAAGACTGGCTTAACCTGCAGGTGAAGCTGCAAACCCGGGAAGATCCGCTCTTTGGTGACACCGTGGCGGAAGAATATAAGCGACTCTACAAGTCGTTGATTCAGCAGGAAGCTGTAGCTTAACCCGTTTCTTGCTTGCTCGAACCTGTGAGTTGTTGAGTCGCCCGCCTTTTGGCGGGCTTTTTTTATCTGTAAAACAGATACCGTCAATTTATCCGATAATATTCATCGGCTAGGGCTTTGGAAACGTCGCGCTTTTCTCTACAATGTTGCCCCTTGGATTTCAGTGATGTGACTGCTAAAGCTCAGTCTTTAAACCCAGAACTACAGAGCCGTTGAGGGAGTGCCCATGAATCAGATGTTAGCCGTTGCAATCGGCGGGGCTTTCGGAGCAATGGGGCGCTACTGGGTTGTTGGTCAGGTCACTCAATGGTTTGGCAGAGGGTTTCCATACGGAACGCTGGCGGTCAATGTTATCGGGTCTGTGCTGATCGGTTTTCTGTACACCCTTCTGGTACAGCAGCTAAAGCTTGAGCCTCATGGGCAAGCAATTCTGATGGCAGGCTTTACCGGCGCATTTACAACCTTCTCGACCTTTGCACTGGAATCACTGAATCTTTTTCAAAGCGGACGGGCATCCGCAGCAATTCTGTACATTATTTTGAGTGTCGTTTGCTGTTTGGCTGCGGTAGCCGTTGGCATGTGGTTGGGCAGGCAGCTTGCCTGACCGGGAATATGACTGAAACTAATGGGTAATCATAATGCTTGATGCAAAGCTGATCCGTACGGATCTGGAAACTGTTGCGGAAAAACTGAAAATTCGCGGTTTTGAACTGGATACCGCCCGTCTGCAGGAGCTGGAGTCCCGGCGTAAAGAACTACAGACTGAAACCGAACAGCTGCAGAACGAGCGTAATACCCGATCGAAAGCGATTGGTAAGGCAAAAGCTGCTGGCGAAGATATCGCACCGCTGCTGGCGGAAGTCAGTGATCTGGGTGATCGTCTGGATGCGGGCAAGCAGAAACTGGCTGAGCTGCAGGAAGAACTGAACGACCTGATGCTGACCATTCCTAACCTGCCCCATGAGTCGGTACCGGCAGGCAGCAGCGAAGATGACAACGTGGAAGTGCGCCGTTGGGGCACGCCGAAAGAGCTGGACTTTGAACCTAAAGATCACGTTGATCTGGGCGCACCGAATGGCCTGCTGGACTTTGAAACCGGCGTTAAAATCACCGGTTCACGTTTTACTGCGATGCGTGGTGCTCTGGCCCGTATGCACCGTGCTCTGACTCAGTTTATGCTGGACACCCACACCGGTGAGCACGGTTATACCGAAGTTTACGTGCCTTATATGGTTAATAAAGACTCACTGCGCGGTACCGGTCAGCTGCCTAAGTTTGAAGAAGATCTGTTCAAACTGCAGGGAGAAAGCGAGTACTACCTGATCCCGACCGCTGAAGTACCGGTTACTAACATGGTACGTGACGAAATTCTGGCGGCGAAAGAACTGCCATTGAAAATGACTGCTCACACACCTTGTTTTCGTAGTGAAGCGGGTTCTTACGGTCGTGATACCCGTGGCATGATCCGTCAGCACCAGTTCGAGAAAGTGGAAATGGTACAGCTGGTTGAGCCATCCAAGTCCTACGAAGCACTGGAAGAACTGACCGGCCATGCAGAGAAAATCCTGCAGGCGCTGAATCTGCCTTACCGTGTTGTGACCCTGTGCGGTGGCGATATCGGTTTCTCTGCAGCAAAAACCTACGACATTGAGGTTTGGCTGCCGGGCCAGCAGAAGTATCGTGAGATCTCTTCCTGCTCTAACTTTGAAGATTTCCAGGCGCGCCGTCTGCAGGCCCGTTTCCGTAACCCGGAAACCAACAAGCCTGAGCTGCTGCACACCCTGAACGGTTCCGGTCTGGCGGTTGGCCGCACGCTGGTTGCGGTTATGGAAAACTATCAGGATGCAGAAGGCCGTATCCACGTGCCGGAAGCGCTGCAGCCGTACATGGGTGGTATTACCGTTATCGGTTAATCCGCTTAAGTATCGCGCAAAAGAAAACGGCCTGTGCTGCAAAGCACGGGCCGTTTTTTTAGTCTCTATGCTTGTTTTGAAGGTTATCCGTGATTTGCCGTGACAGTTGTTTTAGACAGGCTTCGAACTCGGTATTGTCTAACTTGGTGTGACATTGAGGTTTCAGCATTTTAGACTTTATAAAGTCTGGGTGCTCCCGAAGAACACTCCACATGCTCTGAATTTGATCAGGTTTGGGGCTGCGCCCTTTTTTGAACCAGCCACGAAATTTTTCCGCGGATGATTCATCCTCATGACCCGGTTCAGCAAGTTCTTCCGCCAGATAGTCACAAAATGCCCGGATTGTTAACCCGATGGAATCCAGTGCTTCTTTAAGCAACTGGATCTCATGCTGAGCATCACTTTTTGTTGTTGACGTTGTTGTTACTGGCATTGAGGCCCGGCCTCCAACATGGATTCAAAAAACCAGCGGTCGAACTTTTTGCCGGATACCGTTTTCCATGTCAGATCAATATCCTCAATAGCCTTGGTAACAATACAGCTGCAGATCACCTCTTTATTTGCATAGAGCTGTTCATCAACAACCCGATCATCTCCATTCAGGCACATCTCCATAAAACGGTACTCGGCAATAACCGGTAACCGTGTATCAGACATCACCTCGTGAGCCCCAGCACCGCCCAGCAGGCAGCTCAAGGCTAATAGCCCGGTAGAAAGTGTTTTTCTCCTGATAAAGGTTAAACCCAGAAAACTGGTTTCGCAGTGTGCGCAATGACTCCCCTGATCGCCGGAGGCTCTTACTTTGGTTTCTTTCGCACAGGAGGGGCAGGCGAGGCTGAAATAATCCTTTGTTTTTTTAAACATCACTTTTCCTTGTAATGGAGTCCCCAGTTGTCCCCGACCGAGTTTGCATCATAGGAGCTGTGCATACGGCACTTACAAACGACAACCGGAGATAAACCGATGAATTTTTCAAATTGTATCAGTAAGAAAACAGGTGAGCCGCTCAAGTGTTACGGCTCTGAGCCCGAGGCGATTGATGCGGCAGATTATGTTCTGGCAACTTATCAGCGTTCTATGGTGCCTTACCTTTGTCATTATTGCGGAGCCTGGCATCTTTGTCCCGCAGACCGGCATACCCCGAGCCGTGAATGTGGTTATTGTACCAGTGGTGATGGCCGCCACAAGCAGTTGTATAACAGTAAAAGCGCGGCTGAACAGCGTGCCCACTGCCTTTATAAGGAAAATGGCATCAATCTGAAAGTTTACCCCTGTCCGCATCAGGATGGCTGGCATCTGACAAAAGCCAATTCCTGGGAGGGTGCTTATGATGGGTATTAACAATACCGCTGTGCTGCTGGTTTCACTGGATTGGGAGCGGATGGGGGACCGGCGTAATCTCGGCATGGCTTCTATTGGTGCGGCTCTGAAGGGGGCAGATCTTAACTATCAGTTGCTTGAAGCTGCGGTTAACGAACCTGATTACA
>NZ_CEYNZH010000065.1:0-17637 GCF_982874595.1 Oceanospirillum sp.
AGTCCCTGATCACGGGCAAATTCAAGCCCCTTCTCTGGCCCCATCACCATCAGTGTAGTGGCCATCGCATCAGCCGTAGCGCAGGACGGATGCAAAACTGTTACCGAAGCGAGTTTATGAGCAATGGGTCGACCAGTCAGCGGGTTGATCGTGTGGGAAAAACGCTGACCATTGGCTTCAAAGTAATTTCGGTATCCGCCGGATGTCGCCACGGCCAGATCGGTGACGGCTAACACTTGCTGAACGACCTGCCCCGTTGTGCTGGGCTTTTCGATAGCAATTCGCCAGATTGAACCATCGGGCTTATGTCCTTTCAGACGCAACTCACCGCCTACTTCCACCAGATAATTATGAAATCCCTGCCGTTCTAGGTAGCGGGCAACCTGATCAACACCATAGCCTTTGGCAATAGCCGAAAGATCGAGATAGACATTTTTTTCTTTACGCAGAGCCGGGGAGTCACTTTCTATCCCTTTAACCGCAATAGATCGGTAACCCACACGCTCAAAGGCCAGCGCCAGTTCTGGTTCACTGGGCACCTGATCCGGTTTCAGATCCGGACCGAACCCCCAGAGATTCACCAAGGGGCCTATTGTGGGATCAAAAGCCCCCCCACTGAGTGCAGCAATTTGCAGGGCTTCTTCAACAACAACAGCAGTATCCACTGACACCGGAAACCACTGATCAACACTCGTCTGATTAAAGCGTGATAACTCGGAGTGCTGTTTGTAGGTCGACATCTTAAGATCAACATCGACCAGAGTATTCTTAATGCCTTCAGCAAGTGCTTGCTGACCGGCTTTATCAAGGCTGATGCCTTCACTTTCGACCACAGAAACGTGGTATTGGGTACCCATAATCGGGCCGGAAAACTTAATAATAACCGGATCACTATCGCAACCAGCAAGAAGGGCCAGCCCGATTAAGGCCAGCCCTACTTTAATGACCTGCCCCATAAGGGACAGGCCGGCAGCGATCAGTATTCCGATCTGTTGCCAGACAGACCCGTAAAGGCCTGTCAGCAACAGCTTGAGATCACTGCGCATTACTTAACCACCGAAGTCGTCAAGCAGGATGTTCTCAGGCTCAACACCCAGATTCAACAGCATCTGGATCACAGCAGAGTTCATCATTGGAGGTCCACACATGTAGTACTCACAATCTTCAGGCGCTTCATGATCCTTCAGATAGTTTTCATACAGTACGTTGTGGATGAAGCCGGTCATACCGGTCCAGTTATCCTCCGGCAGTGGATCGGACAGAGCCAGATGCCAGGTGAAATTCTCGTTTTCTTCCGCCAGCTTGTCGAACTCTTCTACGTAGAAGGCTTCACGTACAGAACGTGCACCATACCAGAAAGAGATCTTACGCTTGGAGTTCAGACGCTTCAGCTGATCGAAGATATGGGAACGCATAGGCGCCATACCTGCACCACCACCGATAAAGACCATTTCGTTATCGGTATCTTTGGCGAAGAACTCACCAAATGGACCGGAAACAGTGATCTTATCACCCGGCTTCAGGCTGAATACGTAAGAAGACATCTGACCCGGTGGTACATCATCACGACCCGGAGGTGGTGACGCGATACGGATGTTGAACTTAACAACACCTTTCTCTTCGGGATAGTTCGCCATGGAGTAGGCACGGGTGATAGGCTCATCAACCTTAGACACATACTTCCAGATGTTAAACTTATCCCAGTCCGGGTGATACTCTTCCTCGATATCGAAGTCTTTGTAGTGAACTTCATGTGGAGGCACTTCCAGCTGAACATAACCACCAGCGCGGAAGTCAACGTTTTCACCTTCTGGCAGACGCAGAGTCAGCTCTTTAATGAAGGTGGCAACGTTCGGGTTAGACTCTACCGTACATTCCCACTTCTTAACGCCAAATACGTCTGCTTCAACCTCAATGTCCATGTCCTGTTTAACAGGAACCTGACAGGAAAGACGCCAGCCTTCTTTTTTCTCACCCATAGTGAAGTGAGACTCTTCCGTTGGCAGGATAGAACCGCCGCCGGAAGAAACAATACATTTACACTGGGCACAAGAGCCACCGCCACCACAGGCAGATGACAGGAAGATACCGTTTGAAGCCAGTGTCTGAAGCAGTTTACCGCCCGCAGGGGTGGTAATTTTCTGCTCACCATTAATGGTTACAGTGACATCGCCACTGCTAACCAGCTTGTTGCGTGCTGCCAGAATCACCAGTACCAGAGATACTACGATGATCGTGAACATGACCACGCCCAGCACAATAAGTTGTGAATCAACCATGTTCTGAACCTTTTTGTTCTAAGTTTCCGTCAACTGCGTACTTACAGCTGCACGCCCGAGAAGGACATAAAGCCCAGAGACATCAGACCTACAGTCACAAATGTGATACCCAGACCTTCCAGGCCTTTAGGTACATCACTGTACTTCAGTTTTTCACGGATACCCGCCAGCGCAACAATCGCCAGCGCCCAACCGATACCTGCACCGGCACCATATACAACAGACTCACCAAAGGTGTAATCACGCTCTACCATAAACAGTGACGCACCCAGAATGGCACAGTTCACTGTAATCAGCGGCAGGAACACACCCAGCGCGTTGTAAAGAGCAGGAACAAATTTGTCGAGGAACATTTCCAGAATCTGAACCATCGCCGCAATTACGCCTATATAACTCAGATAACCCAGGAAGCTCAGGTCGATCGACTCTGCACCTTCCATACCGGTCCAAACCAGAGCACCTTCGCGCAGCAGGTTGTTATAGATCAGATTGTTTACCGGAACGGTGATCACCTGCACTACAACAACGGCAATACCCAGACCCAGAGCTGCATCAACTTTCTTGGACACGGCCAGGAAAGTACACATACCCAGGAAGAAGGCCAATGCCATGTTTTCTACGAAAATCGCCTTAACTAAAAGGCTAACGTAATACTCAAACATTACACTGCCTCCTTAACTTGAGTGTTTGGAGCGATCTTGAACTCAGCAGATTCATTCTGAGCTGGCTGCCAGGTACGGATCAGCCAGATGAAACCAGCGATGATAAAGAACGCAGAAGGTGGCAACAGCATCATGCCGTTTGGCAGATACCAGCCGCCGTCGTTGATTTTTTCCAGAATCTGGATACCGAACAGACTGCCGGAACCAAACAGCTCACGAATGAAACCAACAAACAACAAGACAACGGTGTAACCCAGACCGTTACCGATACCATCGATAAAGCTCATCACAGGGCCATTCTTCATGGCATAAGCTTCCGCACGACCCATTACGATACAGTTGGTAATAATCAGACCAACAAATACCGACAGCTGCTTACTGGTTTCATAAGCGTAGGCCTTCAGCATCTGATCCACTACGATTACCAGGGAGGCAATAATAGTCATCTGTACGATAATACGGATGCTGCTTGGAATCTGGTTACGAATCATCGAGATAAACATGCTTGAGAAAGCCGTTACCAGACAAACCGCAATACCCATCACGATAGCAACCGACAGACTGCTGGTTACCGCCAGTGCCGAACAAATACCCAGAATCTGCAAAGCAATCGGGTTGTTGGCAAAAATTGGAGAGACAATAACGCTCTTTGGAGTATCAGCCATTTTTATACTCCTTCCTTACGAAGTTTGCTGAGATAAGGTCCGAAACCCTCTTCGCCAACCCAGTACTGAACCAGATTAGTTACACCACGGCTGGTCAGAGTTGCACCGGAAAGACCGTCAACCTTGTGCTCAGCATTCGGTGTGGAAGCATCAACAGAACCTTTAATCAGTTCGATCACAGGCTCAGATGAACCTTCGTTATACAGTTTCTTGCCTGTCCACAAAGCTTTCCACTTAGGGTTATCAACTTCACCACCCAGCCCCGGAGTTTCCGCGTGCTGGTAGAAGCCTAAACCAATCACAGTGTTAGCGTCTGCTTCCAGCGCCAAAAAACCATGCAGAGTCGACCACAGACCGTAGCCACGTACTGGCAGGATGATGCGCTCAAGCTCACCTTCCTTCTCTACCAGATAAACAGTGGCATATTTCTCACGACGTTTGATGCCGGCAATATCCTCACTGTTTGACAGAGCTTTGGACATTTCAGGATCTTTAGCCGCACGAAGCTGGTCATAAGTTTCAGCATTGACTGCGTCGGTGTACTCACCTGTATTCAGGTTCACTACTCGAGGCGTGATCTGAGCATAGAGTTCGTCAATAGACTTACCTGGCTCCATCAAACCGGCAGCTGCCAGAATGTTGGATTTACGGTCCAGGTCTTTGTTTTCCTGCTGTTGTGCTTTAAACACTACCGCTGCGCCGGAAACAATCACGGAGCAGACGATACACAGCAGTAACGCTACGGTAAGCGTTTTCTTGATGGAATCGTTGCTACTAGACATTGCGCATCATTCTCCGTTTGATGTTGGCCTGAACCACAAAGTGGTCGATAAACGGTGCAAACAGGTTCGCAAACAGAATCGCCAGCATAATACCCTCAGGGAATGCCGGGTTGATCACACGGATCATCACTGTCATTACACCGATCAGAATACCGAACCAGATCTTACCTGTATTCGTCATAGAGGCAGATACAGGGTCAGTCGCCATGAAGAACATACCAAAGGCCAGACCACCTACAGTCAGGTGCCAGTACCAAGGTAGTGCGAACATAGGGTTGGTGTCAGAGCCAACGGCATTCAGCAGAGAACTCAGAGCAAACATACCGATGAACACGCCCAGTACGATACGCCAGGACGCAATCTTCGTAGTCAGCAGAACGGCACCACCAATCATGATGGCCAGAGTAGAGGTTTCACCCATAGAACCCGGCATGATCCCCAGGAAGGAATCCCACCAGCTCATGCTGTTCATCAGACCCTCAACGCCCTCAGCCGCAGCAACACCCAGTGCCGTTGCGCCTGTGTAGCCATCTACAGCGGTCCATACCGCATCACCGGAGATCTGTGCAGGGTACGCAAAGTACAGGAAGGCACGACCTGCCAGAGCAGGGTTAAGGAAGTTTTTACCGGTACCACCGAAGATCTCTTTAGCGACAACCACACCGAAGGTAATACCCAGTGCAACCTGCCACAGGGGAATAGTCGCAGGCAAAGTCAGAGCGAACAGGATAGAGGTTACAAAGAAACCTTCGTTTACCTCATGGCCACGCTTCATCGCAAACAGCACTTCCCAGAAGCCACCGACCACAAAGGTCACCGCATAAACGGGCAGGAAGTACATCGCGCCATGGACCATATTGTCCCAAAGACTTGCCGGGTCATAACCTGCCAGCAGCGTAATCAGCGCACCGCGCCAACCCTCTGCAGCAGCAATACCTTCCGCAGCCATCGCCATGTTTGCGTGGTAACCCACGTTCCACATACCGAAAAACATTGCAGGGAAAGTACATAACCAAACAGTGATCATCATACGTTTCAGGTCAACACCATCACGCACGTGAGCCGTGGTCTTGGTAGTGGAGCCCGGAGAGTAGAAAATGGTATCCACTGCTTCGTACAGCGCGTACCAGCTCTCATACTTACCACCTTTGTGGAAGTGAGGCTCCATATTATCAAGGATTTTACGCAGACCCATTATGCCCCCTCCTTCTCAATCGTGGTCAGATTGTTGCGCAGGATAGGACCGTACTCGTACTTACCTGGGCACACATAGGTGCACAGAGCAAGATCTTCTTCGTCCAGTTCCAGGCAGCCCAGCTGCATTGCAGTTTCGATATCACTCACAATCAGCGCACGCAGCAGCTGAGTCGGGAGAATATCCAGAGGCATAACACGCTCGTAAGAACCTACCGGAACCATGGCACGCTCACTACCGTTTGTGTTGGTAGATGGTGAGTAGTTCTTCAGGCCAAAGAGCTTGGAGATATAGATGTTCAGCATGGAGTGCTTGTTCGCGCCCGGCGACAACCAACCCATAAAGTCACGTTCTGTACCTTCTTTCAGTGCGCTGACCTGTGTGTGGTAGCGACCCAGGAAAGAAAACGGACCTTTAGCCGTTGTACCGCCAAATACTGAACCGGAGATAAGACGTACTGCATCACGGTCTGCCAGTTCGCCACCGCACACATCTTCAAGAGATGCACCCAGACGGGTCTTAACCAGACGTGGGTTCTTCAGCTCCGGACCACCCAGAGCAATAACCCGGGAAACATTCAGTTCACCGGTCAGGAACAGCTGACCAAAGGCCACAACATCCTGATAACCGATTGTCCAAACGGTTTTCTCTGAGCTGACAGGATCCAGATGATGGATATGGGTGCTCGCCAGGCCTGCCGGGTGTGGACCCGCAAACTCTTCGACAACCACCTGACCACCCGCTTGTGCAGGAATAGAAGCACCAGCAGCCTTACAGACAAATACCTTACCATCCGTAAGACGTGAAACCACCTCAAGACCAGCCTGAAAATCAGCTTCCTGACCTTTCAGTACCGTGGCAGGATCAGCTGCCAGAGGGTTGGTATCAATCGCTGTTACAAAGATGGAGTTAGGGGTGCTGTCCAAAGCCGGAACTCGGCTGAAAGGACGGGTGCGCAATGCTGTCCACAAACCGGAATCAACCAGTTGCTCCTGCACTTTTGCACGCTCCAGAGATGCAAGATCAGCCTGACCGAATTTGGCAAACTGAACTTTTTCTTCCTGATCCGCCACTTTGATAACCACAGACTGAAGTATACGGCGCTCACCACGGTTGACGGCAACAATCTCACCGGCAGCAGGAGCGGTATATTTCACACCCGGAGTCTTTTTATCACTGAAGAGCTCTTGACCCAACTTAACCTGATCGCCGACCTTCACTGCCATTGTAGGCTTCATACCCACATAGTCAGTGCCAATCACAGCGACCGTACGCGCCAGAGCAGCATCTTCGATGCTTTGCTTCGGTGCGCCGGCTATAGGCAGATCAAGGCCACGTTTGATTTTTATCATACGTCTCGCCCAATCACTTAGTTATTTTTTAAAGGTAAAGCTTAGATAACCCCATGCAGAATGCTTCGATATGCTTAGAAACAGCCTGCATCAGGTCGATAATTCTTATGGCCAGCCTTGCTGTTTTTACGACCACGGGTCTGCCCACCCGGATCGCTCCCAAAATCGGACACATTATAAAGACCTGCCAACGCCTTTACCACTCGACCTGCGACATTTTGCCACAACAGAGGGCGCGACCAAGGTACTGCTTCTGAAGAATTTCGGTCATTTGGGCGGCAACGTCTGAAAATATCTGCCAATTACCAAATTAGAATGGGGAAAAATGTTTAATTTTCTTTTAGTTAGATACAAAAAAGCCCGCTCATTGAGCGGGCTTTTGAACAATTCCGGCATTTATACCGAAAAAGCGCACATCAGAAATTAACGCGCAGGGAAATGCTGGAAGTGCACGTTAGAGATCTGCTGCAGAATACGAACAACCTGGCAGCTGTAACCGAACTCGTTATCGTACCAAACATAAAGAACAGCCTGCTTGCCATTCACAATGGTCGCTTCACCATCAACGATACCCGCATGACGGTTACCTACGAAGTCAGAAGATACCACCTCAGGAGACTGAACGAAGTCGATCTGCTTCTGCAGGCCAGAGTGCAGAGAAGCGTCACGCAGGTAGTCGTTGACTTCTTCTACAGTCGTACCATTTTTCAGAGTCAGATTCAGAATCGCCATAGAAACGTTTGGCGTAGGAACACGAATCGCGTTACCGGTCAGCTTACCTTTCAGAGAAGGCAGTGCTTTAGCCGCAGCAGAAGCCGCACCAGTCTCTGTGATAACCATGTTCAGCGGCGCTGCACGACCACGACGGGATGCTTTATGGAAGTTATCGATCAGGTTCTGGTCGTTAGTGAACGCGTGAACCGTCTCAACGTGACCGTGCTCGATACCGTACTTGTCTTCAATCGCTTTCAGTACAGGAACGATAGCGTTAGTGGTACAGGAAGCCGCAGACAGAATCTTGTCGCCTTCTTCGATCACGTCGCTGTTGATGCCGTGAACGATGTTTTTGATATCGCCTTTACCCGGAGCGGTCAGCAGAACGCGGGACGCCCCTTTGCAGTTCAGGTGCTGACCCAGGCCAGTCTCATCACGCCACATACCGGTGTTATCAACGATGATAGCGTCGTTGATACCATAAGTAGTGTAATCCACTTCTGCAGGAGAGTTCGCGTAGATAACCTGAACATAGTTACCATTGATGATCAGCGCTTTTGCTTCTTCATCAACAGTGATAGTGCCCTGGAAAGAACCGTGAACAGAGTCACGACGCAGCAGACTGGCACGCTTCTGCAGATCACCTTCTTTACCGCCACGAACAACAATGGCACGCAGACGCAGCTTGTTACCGCCACCCGCTTTCTCAACCAGGATACGCGCCAGCAGACGACCGATACGGCCAAAGCCGTACAGCACAACATCTTTGTAGCCGTCTTCGCCATTGTCCTGGTATTTGCCTACTGCAGAGTCCAGCTCTTTACGCAGGAAAGCTTCCAGATCGCTGCCGCCTTCGTTCTTGAATTTAACAGCCAGCTTACCGATATCAACGTGAGCAGGGCCCATGTCCATACCTGCCATCGCTTCCAGAATCGGGTGAGTGTCACGAACAGACAGCTCAGTACCTTCAACCTGGCGAACAAAACGGTGGTCTTTCAGGATGCGGATAACAGACTGGTTGACCATTGCGCGGCCATACAGTGAAGTCACTACATTGTTTTTACGATACAGCTGACCAATCAGCGGGATCATACCTTCAGCCAGAGCTTCACGCTCCTGCCAATCCTGGAAACAGTTATCTAACATCTCTTGACTCACGGGCGGCCTCACTTAAATCAAAAAAATCACAACCGAAAATGCGGGCGTATTATGAAAGCAGAACGTCCAAAGGGCAAATTTAAACACTGGTTTTGCGTCCAAAGTCTATTTACCGGACGCTTTGACCTGCCGGAATGACGTTTCATGATGCATTCTTAACGTGACGCATCGCCTAATCATCAGCTGACAGCTTTAACGTTGAGAACGCCCACATCAGCGGATACGCTAAATCAGCGCCCCCACTCTTTACATTAATCCTTAGCACCTTAGACTTAACGGCTTCTTTCCTATACGACATCTACTGACAGCTACGGAAAAGACATCATGCAACTGCCGTTAAAACCCCAGATGGTTCCAGTAAAACCCGGCGACACACGCCACTGGGGTAACCTGCCGGGACATGCCCGGGCCCTGGTTATCAGTGAGCTTGCCCGGCAGCAGGAACGCCTGCTGTTTGTTGTCACCCAAAGCCAGAGTGACGCAGAGCAGTTAGCTGAACTATTGCGATTCTTTTTGCCGGATGAGCTACCTGTATTGCGCATGCCGGACTGGGAAACACTGCCTTACGATGCTTTTTCTCCCCATCAGGACATTATTTCTGAGCGTCTTAAAGTACTGTTTCAGCTACCGCAACTAAAAAAAGGTGTACTGGTCGCTCCAGCCTCAACCCTAATGCAGCGTCTGGCACCGGAAAGCTATATCAGCGGCTCCACCTTCCTGCTGGAAACCGGACAACGTTTTGACGCTCAGGCGATGAGTCGTCAACTGGAACAAGCCGGCTACCACTGCGTGGATAATGTCTATAGCCATGGGGAGTACGCGATCCGCGGCGCCCTGATGGATATCTTCCCCATGGGGAGTGACGAACCGATTCGCATCGACCTGTTCGATGATGAAATCGACACCCTGCGCACCTTTGACCCTGAAACCCAGCGCTCTCAGGAAAAAACCGACCAGATTCGCATCCTGCCAGCGCAGGAATACCCACTGGACAGCAGCGGCAAAACACAGTTCAAAATCGCGTTTCAGGAACAGTTTGATATCGATTTTCGTCAATGCCCCCTATATCAGGATGTCAGCAAAGGCATCCCATCGCCGGGATTGGAATACTATCTGCCACTGTTTTTTGAGCAGACCGCTGACCTGTTCAGCTATCTCCCCAACAGCACCCTCCTGGTCAGCCACAGCAACACCGAAGAAGCCGCTGAACACTTCTGGGCCGAAGTGGAGCGCCGCTACGAAGATCGTCGCTATGACATCCAACGGCCGATACTGCCGCCAGCTCAGTTATTCCTGCCGGTCAACCAGCTGTTCAGCCGCCTGAAAGCGTATGCCCGCATTCAACTGCATTCGGATACGATTGAAGAGAAAGCCGGACGCATCAATCTGCCGTTTTCTGAACCCGCTCAGTTACCCATTGATGCCAAGAGCAACACCCCGCTGAAACAACTGCAGGACCATCTTGCCAACACCGACAAGCAGGTACTCTTCTGCGCGGAATCAGCAGGTCGCCGGGAAGCATTACTGGAACTACTGGCACGTATTAATCTTCGGCCGACCGGTTTTGACAACTGGCAAAGCTTTAGTAGCGCCCCTGAGACTGAAAGCAAATTGGGTATTACCGTTGCTCCACTGCTGGAAGGCATCACCTGTGAATCCCCAGCCTTTGAACTGATCAGTGAAAGCCAGCTCTTTGGTCAACGGGTGTTCCAAAGCCGTCGCCGCCAGAAAGCAACCGATATCGGCGAATACACGGTACGCAGCCTGACAGAACTGCAAGAAGGTGCACCGGTTGTGCATATCGACCATGGTGTTGGCCGCTATCTGGGTCTTCAGGTGCTGGAGATCGATCAGCAGAAGGCGGAGTTCCTGACACTGGAATACGCCGATGGCGCCAAGCTTTATGTACCGGTCAGCTCTCTGCATCTGATCTCACGCTACTCAGGTGCCGGTGACGACCACGCACCACTGCATAAGCTAGGCACGGAACAGTGGGAAAAAGCCAAACGCAAAACCGCAGAGAAGATCCGTGATACGGCAGCTGAGCTACTGGATATCTACGCCCGGCGTGCGGCCCGAAAAGGCTTTAAGCACGATGATCCGGATCAATCCTATGAAGCGTTTTCTGCCGGATTCCCTTTTGAGGAAACCCCGGATCAGATGATGGCGATCAACGCTGTGATTCAGGATATGACCTCACCGCAACCGATGGATCGCGTGGTGTGCGGTGATGTCGGTTTCGGCAAAACCGAAGTTGCCATGCGCGCCACCTTTATGGCGGTACAGAGTGGCAAGCAAGTGGCGATTCTGGTGCCGACCACACTGCTGGCTCAGCAACACTTTGAGAACTTCCGTGACCGTTTTGCCGACTGGCCGGTACAGGTGGAAGTACTCTCGCGCTTTAAATCTGCCAAAGAGCAGAAAGCGGTGCTGGAAAATATGGGCAACGGTAAAGCCGATATCGTGATTGGCACCCATAAACTGTTGCAGAAAGACACCAACTTTAATGACCTTGGCCTGCTGATTATTGATGAGGAACACCGCTTTGGTGTCGGTCAGAAAGAGAAGCTGAAATCCCTGCGCTCTGAGATCGATATTCTCACTATGACGGCAACGCCGATTCCGCGCACCCTGAATATGGCGATGTCCGGCATCCGGGATCTGTCAATTATCGCCACGCCTCCGGCCAAGCGTCTGTCGGTAAAAACCTTTGTCCGCAAATACGACAAACCGACCATTAAAGAAGCGATCCTGCGTGAGATTCTCCGTGGTGGTCAGCTCTACTTCCTGCATAACGACCTGAAAACCATCGAAAATGCCGCCGAAACCATCCGTGAACTGGTTCCGGAAGCCCGGGTCGGTGTTGCTCACGGCCAGATGCCGGAGCGCCAGCTGGAACAGTTGATGTCCGACTTTTATCACAAACGCTTTAACGTACTGGTCTGTTCAACCATTATCGAAACCGGTATCGATATCCCAAGTGCCAATACCATTATTATCGAGCGTGCCGACAAGTTTGGTCTGGCCCAGCTGCATCAGCTGCGTGGCCGTGTCGGTCGCTCCCACCATCAGGCTTACGCTTACCTGCTGACACCGGAAGGTAAAAAGCTGAGTAAAGATGCAGAGAAGCGACTGGATGCTATCGCATTAGCCGATGATCTGGGGGCCGGTTTCACACTAGCCACTCACGATATGGAGATCCGGGGTGCCGGAGAACTCCTCGGTGAAGGCCAGAGCGGCCAGATGGAACAGGTCGGTTACAGCCTCTATATGGAGATGCTGGATAAAGCCGTTAAGGCGATAAAACAAGGCAAAACCCCTGATCTGGATAAACCGCTGAATCAGGGTACCGAAGTTAACCTGCGTATTCCGGCACTGATCCCGGATGATTACCTGCCGGATGTGCACAGCCGACTGGTGATGTACAAACGGATCGCCAACGCCCGGGATAACAACGAGCTGAAAGAGCTGCAGGTTGAAATGATCGACCGCTTTGGACTCCTGCCGGATCAGGTCAAAAACCTCTTTAACCAGACCCGTCTGAAGCTACGCGCTGAATCTATCGGCATCAGCCGTATCGACTGCGGTGCAGAAAATGGCAGCCTTGAGTTCTCGCCGGAAACGCAGGTTGAACCACTTGCCATTGTTAAGATGGTACAATCAGCACCGAACCGGTATCGTCTCGAAGGTGCAAATAAATTACGCTTCACCGACCTGATGAACCAGCCGGAACGCCGGTTCTCGGTGATCGAAACCTTGCTGTCCAAACTGTCGCCGGATAAGGCAGCCTGAAACAGATGAGAAATATGAATTCAATGATTTGCAGTCAGAAAACTCAAACCCACTTTCTGAAGTCTGCCCTGCAGCAAATCGGAAGTCGTTTACAGCAACAAAAGCGATGCCTGCTCACAGGTTCATTTCTGCTTTTGGCTGGCCTGAGTGCCCCTGCTCTTTCCGCGGAAAGAGCAGAAGCGCGCCATTACACTGTAGAAATGATCATTTTCAGCTATGAAGAACAGGATAAAACGCTGTCCGAAAGCTGGCCTGATAGTATCCAGGTTGAGTTACCTAACGCCTACATGAAGCTATATCGTCCCTCCGATATCACTCCGGAACTTCTGGCTAAAAAAGAACAGGAGGTTCAAACCCGGGTACAAACTAAAGAAAATGGTGAAACAGAGCTGATCAAAACGCCGGTGGGTGTTGTTCCTTTGAACAAACAGCAAAGAGCAGACCTGTCTAACAATCGCTTGCCCGATCTCTTCTTTCTGCCTGAAGAGAAAATGCAACTGACCCGTCAGCGTAATCGGCTGAAACGACGGGATAAGTTTCGCATTATGTTCCATGAAGCCTGGAACATGCCGATCTATGACAAAGAGCACAGTACGCCAATTCTGATTCGCGGTGGTGAGCGCTACGACAACCTGTTCGAGCTCGAAGGCAGCATCAACCTCTCCGTTGCACGTTATCTGCACCTGGATACAAACCTGTACCTGCGGAAGTTTGAAGCCAGCCAAAGTGGCACTCAGACTAATGTACCGGGTTTCAATGAATTACTGAGTAACAAAAACAGCTCATCCACAGGAATTCTGCCCAGCAGTAACGTGACATCGAATCCATCACTGGCGTTGCTGGGATTACGCCAATACCGGGTTGATACCGTAATCCCTCTGCAACAGTCCCGCAGAATGCGTAGTGGCGACCTGCACTATATCGATCACCCCCGCTACGGTATTCTGATGCAGCTAACGCCTTACAACCCTGCAGAAGAGTCTATCAGACTGCGCTAGTATTTCTTTTCAGAAGCTATACATTACGCACCCTGAAACTCAGCCTGCGCTGCTTTAACAGCGCGGGCTGAGTTGTTTTTATTACCGGAAAATCAGACCCGAAAAGCCGACACAACGTATTGCAGCTGACTCGCTTGCTGGGAAATCTCTTCACTGGCTTCAGAATTGCGTTTCACCGCTTCAGAAGTATCCTCTGTTATATCGCGGATAATCACGATATTTTGCCCGACCTCATTAGCGACGCTACTCTGCTCCTCAATGGCGGCTGCAACCTGTGTTGCCCGATCAGAGATATCAGTGACATCTCGTGTAATCGACATCAATATCTGCTCAACCCGAGATGCCTGCTCACGACTCTCCAGCCCCTGATTACGACTCTCATGGATAAGCTGAACAATATCTGATGTTTTAGACTGCAAAGATGCAATAATCTCAGCAATCTCTTGCGTTGCATCCTGCGTTCGCCCGGCAAGAGCACGCACTTCATCTGCCACAACAGCAAAACCACGACCTTGTTCACCGGCACGGGCAGCCTCAATAGCAGCATTCAGTGCCAGCAAATTAGTCTGCTCGGCAATATCCTGAATAACACCGAGAACCTGGCCTATGGTTTGGCTCTGCTCGGATAATTCCGCCACTGAGCTCACCGATCCCTCAAGCTGATCGGAAAGGTTACGAATCATATCAATGGCTTGGTGAACCTGCCCCTGGCCATTCATTGCATCAGAATGAGTATTACGTGCATTATCAGCCATCAGCTCCGTATTACGGGCAATTTCCTCCACAGTGCTTACCATCTCAGTAACAGCCGTTGCCACAGAATCTGTCTCAGTTCTCTGACGTTCAATATCAGAAGCCGTTCGCGCAGAACTGGATGAGAGCAATCCCGTTGTCTGGTTCATCGACCCCACCGCTTCATTCACCTGAAAGATAACTTGCTGAAAACCTTTCAGCATCTCGTTCAGCGAGTTGGCCATCTGGGCCACCTCATCGTTACCGGACAGACTAACCCGCAAATTCAGATCATGAGTCTCATGAATATTATGGATATCCTGCTGAATACGGTTAATTGGCCGAAAGATAGAACGACCGATCAGATAAGTTGAAAGGGCCGTAATAACCAGTACGAGAAGAAAAACGGTAATGGCCAGAATACGGGCCCGACTGATACTGGCGGCCAATTGGTCGCTGACCTTATCTACGGTAGAAGTCAGCAAAGATTCTGTGCTTTGTATCTTCTCACGCATCTCCAGGCGTAAGCCTGAATCGCTATCCAGTCCCAGCAACTGACGCCCTGCGACATATGCCGTAAATTTAGTCTGATAAGTATCCGCATAGGTAATGACAGTCTGATCAACGCCCTGCTGAGCCAGCTGCTGCTTAAGAAGCTTTATTAACTGGCTGAATTTGCCCGGGTATTTCATATCGCCACGCAGAATAAAATCTTTCTCAGCACGACGCAGCTGCAGCATAGTAACCATAACAGCATCGGCAGAAAGCGCTTTAAGTTCTGCTTCAATATTATGTACAGCCTCGCGCAGCTCCCCCTGAAGGCCGGATTCATGATCCAACCCCACTTTTTCTGTTGCTTTAACAACAGCGTGAAAGCTGGCCTGATATTCAGCAAAGGTCGTGTGTAGCTGATCCAGTTCAGGCAATTTAAGGTCATAATCCTGAGCGATCGTTTTCAGCTCGACCAGAATTTCTTCGGTATGACGAATACTGCTATCGAAGCGGGGGACATATTTAAGATCATTACGTGCCATAAAGTCTTTTTCGTAACGACGCATGCTGAGCATGTCAGCTTCAAGACCAAGGGCCAGCTCCTGACCGCGCCCCAGTTTCTCGACATTTGTAAGCGCCCAATAAAAAAGACCAAACATTACCAACATTGCGCTGATAACGATGGCCGCATTAACTGAGAGCTTGTGCTTAATCTGCATAGAAAGGAATCCTGTTAACCTGATGGTTTTTTGCCATCGATAAAAGGGAACACCCCTGAGATTCCTTTCAATGTCGCTACCACATTCCTAAGATTCCTTTCGGTGTAACTATCGCCTCCCAGCTCTGATTCGGGTAATTCCAAAAACGTTTCTTATTCCGAGTCTAGCCCGAAAAAACGATCAGGCCAGCCCGGAATAAAATTAATGGCAGACACCGCTATACTCTGAAGCGCCCCATATGCCCTGAAACCGCCTGTACAGAACGTTCCAGATCGCGACTGGCGCCTCGGGTTTCCTCTGCCAAATCAGATAAACGATCCGACTGCTCGTTAATATCATGCACAGTGTCATTGATATGGTTCGCAACGGCGGATTGCTCTTCCGTTGCCGTCGCGATCTGAGCAGACATACTGTTGATCGTGTTAATACCAGACATGATACCAGCCAGAGCATCACTGGCAATTCGTGCACTCTCAACCGTAGCCGTTACCTGTTCGCTTGCGCCATGCATCGCCTTAACCGAACCAGCAACGCCTTGCTGAAGGCGCTCAATCATCGTCTGAATATCCTGAGTCGATTGCTGCGTTCGGGAAGCCAATGTACGAACCTCGTCCGCAACAACAGCAAACCCGCGCCCGGCTTCACCGGCCCGGGCCGCTTCAATTGCCGCATTCAGCGCCAACAGGTTGGTCTGTTCGGCAATACCACCAATCACATCCAACACAGAGACGATATTATTACTCTCAGTCTCCAGCTGAGAGATCAGATTCACGGCCTGTTCAATTTCCTGAGACAGAGAATCCACCTGAGATGACGATTCCCGGATAGCACGGCCAGAGGTCTGCACATCCTGATTCGCCTGATCTGATTCAGAAGAGGTACTCTGGGCATTGGCAGCAATTTCCTGAATCGCCTGCTGCATCTGGTGAACCGCTGTCAGCACTTGCTCAACAGACTGACTTTGCTGGCTTGCACGTTCTCCGGTTTGCTCTGCACTCCCCAATAGTCCTTTCACCCCCTGATCCATCTCACGGATATGATCCTGAGCCTCAGCAATCATCGTCTGAAGGAATTCCAGTAAACGGTTGACCTGTCTGGCAAGGCGGGCAGTCTCATTGGAACCGTCAGCCGGAAGACGCTGAGTCAGATCGCCACCACCATCAGCAAGTGCTGACACCAATTTTTCCAGATGCGTTAAAGGACGGGTAATCATGCGCGGCACTAAAATAGTCGCAGCAGACACAACGACCAGCGTGATCAACAGAACTAACAAAGCACTATTAAACTCATTGCTGGACACCTGCCGAATATCTTCGCTTAATGCTGCTGCGGTAGTATCAACCTGTTCACCAAGAGAGTCATACTGGTCACGTAACTCTGAAAAAGCGGCACCTTCTAAACCTGACATAAGATCAAAAGCAGCCTGAGTGTTACCGGCATCAGCAACAGCCATCACTTTAGCGGCTTGTTCCTGCCAGCGCTGAAGAGTACGACGGAAAGCATCCTCGCTCTTTAAAGGAACACCCACTTCGCTGACCAAAGCTCTGGCCTTCATCATACGATCAATGGCCTGCTGTACATTTTCATCAAAATCAGACCGCGCACCATCAACCGGCTTGTTCTGACTACGCAAAGAGACATAATCCCTCATCGCAACAGCGGCCTGATAAAGGTCACGATCAGCATTAAGGATAGAGCTTGTGGCAGGAGTGAGATTTGCCGCCATTTTTTCAGAACGATGGCTGACCTCCTGAATTCCTTGTGTACCTGTATATCCTTCCAAAAGTATCAACAAAAGCAAAACCAGAATCGGCAGAGTAACCTGCCATCTGAGGCTTAATTTGCTGTAGGACCCGATCATTATCTGTCTCCATACTCAACTAGTCATATAAAATAAACGGGCCGATCCCGTTAAGAACATCCTGTATGGGGTTTCAACCCTCTTATTTTTTAATAATAGAATCAAAGCCACTTTTAATAAAAAGGTTTTCTCCGACACAACAAAAAAACCCTCTTTAAAAAGAGGGCTTTTATTTAAAACCTTGTCCCGTCCTGAATAAGGTTGACACATTTTCTATCCTAAACTGGAGAAATGTG